>CAZHPP010000065.1:0-12430 GCA_964534535.1 uncultured Victivallales bacterium
GTCGTATTCGTCGCGGACGTCGCCCACGATCTCCTCGATGATGTCCTCGAACGTCACGATCCCGCTGGTGCCGCCGTATTCGTCGATGATGACGGCGAAATGGTTGTGGGTGCGCTTGATTTCCTCGAGCAGTTCGTCGACGGCCTTGGTTTCCGGAATGAAGATGGGCTGGTGCGCGAGGTCGGCGATGGCGGGACGGCTGTCCGGCACGCTGAGAAAGTCCTTGGCATAAATCACGCCCTTGATCTCGTCGATGGAACGCCCGTAGACCGGAATGCGGCTGTGTCCGCTCTCGATGAAGATTTTTTTTGCTTCGGCGGCGGTGGAGGCGATGGGGAGCGCGATCATGTCCACGCGCGGGGTCATGATCTCGCGGACGGATTTGTCCGAGAGCTCGAAGATGCCCTTGATCATGCGTTTTTCGCCCTCTTCGAGATTGCCTTCGGGCTTGTCCTCCATGAGGTCGAGAATTTCGTCTTCGACCGTGGCCTTCTCGTAGGGGCCTTCCTCGCCGCGGAGCACATCCAGCCTGCCGCGGATACAGCGGTAGAACGGACGGAGCGGGGCGAAGAAGATTCCGCTCACGAACACGATGGGCGGCATGGCGGCCTTCAGGACAAGGAGGTCGTACTTGACCAGAATCAGTTTGTCGGAGAGTTCGCAGATTCCGCAAAGCAGGAGCACGGCGAGCGCGGCGCTTCCGGCGAACACATACTGGAACGGCCAGTGAAGCTCGTCCGCAAGGCCGCGGGTCTCCATCCAGAGGGAGATCCCGAGCGTCAGCACGGAAAGAAACTGCAGCAGCTTGAAGAAGGCCCGGACCACGTCGGAGCTCTCGAGCCAGGAATCGAGCCTGGCGGCAAGTTCGGGATCGGTTTCCTCCAGCACGCGGACCCGTCCCCCGGAAAGCCCGTCGAATGCGTCGAACACGCAGGAGACGAGCGCATAGAGGAGCGCCGATGCCGCAAGAAGAATAAGACCGGTGTCATTCATGGGGTTCTGCCGCCGAAATCCTTTCGAGCCTGAACTGTTTCATCAGGCGGGTCATGACGCGGTGTTCGGCGCGGCGCATCTTCCGTTTCTTTTCCGGGACGAGGTCGTCGAATCCGGTCATGTGGAGAAGTCCGTGGACGATGTAGAGCACGAGCTCGCGTTCATAGGGGAGTCCGCGCGTTGCGGCTTCGCGCGCCGCAACGTCAGGGCAGACGTAAAGTTCGATCTGCGGGGAATCGTTTTCGGCGGAAGCGGGGAGTCCGGGCGTGCGGAGGTCGAAGCTGATGACGTCGGTGGCGCCTTTGTGGCCGAGCGCCTTTTCATTGAACGCGGCCATCTGCGCAAGGTCCAGAAAGACGACGGAAACGAAGGTGTCTTCCGGGAGTCCCGCTTCGAGCGCGGCGGCGCAGGAGATTTGTTCAAGAATCCTGAGTCTGGGCCGATTTTTTAGCCGCCGCGGCCAGGAACAGATCGTCTTCATTGTTTTTTTCCTCGTCTTTCGGATAAGCCACACGGGCGTGGAGCATGGAAGTGAGAGTCCTCACGAAACTTTCGCGGATGATGGAAAGGTCGCGGAAGGTGAGCCGGCAGTCGTCGAGCTGACGGTCGCGCAGACGCTTCAGAATGATTTCGGAGACCAGTTCGTCGATCTTTCCGTGCGTGGGCTTCTCGAGCGAACGGGAAGCCGCCTCGCAGGCGTCGGCCAGAAGCAGAATGGCGATTTCCGGCGTCTCCGGAAGCGGTCCCTGGTAGCGGTAGTCGTTTTCGTCGATCATCTCGCCGGAATCCTTGGCGCGCTTGTAGAAAAAGTAGACGAGCCCCGTGCCGTGGTGGCGGCTGATGGCGTCCCGCATGAGCTTCTTGAGCTTGTACTGCTTCGCGAGGGCGAGCCCTTCCTTGACGTGGCCCAGGATGATCATGGCGCTGATCTTCGGCTTGAGGTCCTTGTGCTTGTCCTCGCCTCCGCTGTTTTCGGTGAAATATTCGGGGTGGACCAGCTTGCCGACGTCGTGGAAGAGCGCGGCCACGCGCGCCTTGATCGGGTCGGCGCCGATCTCCTGCGCGGCGGTTTCCGCAAGAATGGAGACGACCAGACTGTGGTGGTAGGTTCCCGGAGCCTCGATCTGAAGCCGCTTCAGCAGCGGATGGTTGTAGTCGCTGTAAAGCAGCAGGGACATGTTCGTGGTGGCGTCGAACACGGATTCCAGAATGAAGATCGCCACGAGCGCGCAGACGGTCGTGACGAGCGCGTTGAAGACCGGCAGCACGAAGAACCAGCGGAGCTCCTCGAACGTTTCGGGGCGGAACAGCGAAAGCGAGCCGAAGAACCCGTTCCGCAGACAGAGCACGGCGCCTACGCCCACCGTCGAAAGGGCAATCGTGAAGAAGCTCACGATGAAGTGGCTGCGGTAGTTCACGCACGGCTTGACCATGAACGCGCTGAGCCCGCTCACGAACATCCCGAGGATGATCATGTTGAACGAGTCGCGGCAGGAAAACGCCGCCACAAGGGAAATGTAAAGTCCGGCGAACAGGGCCGAACGCATCCCGTAGACCGAACTGATCACCACGGGCGCAAACGCGAACGGCATCGCCAGGAACAGCAGGTGCGGGCTCAGCGGGAACTGTTCCGTCATCACGTTGAACGATTTCGCGGCCAGGATGTTGAGCGCGATCGCAGCCGTGGTGAGCACCGCCAGAAACCAGATGTCCCGGTTGTTGGAAACGATCTCCGGGTGGATGTGCGAAATGTAGACGATGCTGAAGAGCAGGATCACCAGCACGGAAAACACATGCATGGCGAGCTTGTTGGCTTCGAGGCTGGAGGCGTTTTCGGCCGCCTTCGCGACAGCCTCACGGTAGCACGCAAGGACTTCCAGGTCCTTCTTCCCGACGCGGGAACCTCCCTTGATGATGACCTGGCCCATCGGGACTTCGATCATGACGGGCGGCACGCTTTTGATGGTTTCGCGGCGGGCCGCCTTCATGGCCTCGTCGGTCTTGGAACGGTCGTATTCGAGCAGACAGTCCTTCACGAGCGTTTCAAAGAACGCTCCGGCCTTCTGCACCACGTCGTCGCGCTCCGTGCGGGAAAAATGCGGCAGGATGGAGTTCACGGCCTCCATGGAGACTTCGCGCGGAATGGGGATGCGGGAAACGAGATGCGAATCCACCGGCGTGCGCCCGTAGCTGTCCGTGATGCGGACCGACATGGTGCCGGGGAGAGCGTCGCGGGAATCGGAGTCGATGATTCCGTTCAGCACGTTGGCGTGGAGCTTGTCGTAGACGAGATCCTTCAGGCGCTTGTCACGGAAGATTTCGGAAATGACGGCGAACGATTCCTCCGGCAGTTCGCGCACGGCGGAGCCGACCGGGGTCTGCGCGGCGGTGTAGCCGTAGGCGCCGGACTTGCCGATCGTCCGTTTTTCGAGTTCGGACGCTGCCTCGCTGAAATTGGAGTCGAACAGTTTCGGCACTTTGGGCGAAACCCGGTAGAACCGCGGAACGTCGCGCAGGGCCTCCTTGCGGAACTGTTCGGTCTTGGACCTGTCTTCGAAGGCAAACTGAATCGAGGCGAAGATGTCGGTCTGGGCCGTCTGGGATTCCACGAGCGGCGGAATGTCCGGCAGATACGGCACGGACATCATGGACCACAGCGAGAACACACCCACGAGCATCGGTGCGGCAAAAGCCGTCAGGACCGGCGCGCAGAGGAGCGCCTTGACCCTGGAATTGTCCTTGTTGACCTTGCGGGAGGTCGTGTTGAGCATTCCCTTCCGGGCCATTTCCCGGCGCTCCCGCCAGTTGTGAATGAAGGAAAAAAGACCCATGGCGTGTTACGCCTCCTCCTTCGGAGCCGTCTGACCGGCGCGGTCGGAATCGTACGCTTTGATGATGCGTTCCACGAGCGAATGCCGGAGCACGTCCTCGCGTCCGAGACGGCAGATTCCCACGCCGTCGATTCCGGAAAGCAGGCGCACCGCGCGTTCGAGTCCGCCGCCCGTGCGCTGCGGCAGGTCGGTCTGGCTCGGGTCGCCGCACGCCACGCATTTCGACTTGAATCCGAGCCGCGTGAGGAACATGAGCATCTGGTCGTTCGTGGCGTTCTGCGCCTCGTCGAGAATGATGAAGGACTTGTTGAGGGTGCGTCCGCGCATGAAGGCGAGCGGCGCGAGTTCGATCATGCCGTTCGCGCGCATGTCTTCCAGCTCTTTCGGCTCCAGCATTTCGCGGAGCGCGTCGTAGAGCGGCCTCAGATAGGGGTTGATCTTTTCTTCGAGTCCGCCGGGAAGGAATCCCAGATTTTCTCCGGCCTCGACCGCCGGACGCACCAGCACGATCCGTTCGTGCGTTCCGGAAAGCAGGGAGTTTACGGCCATGGCCACGGCCAGATAGGTCTTGCCCGTGCCCGCGGGCCCCAGCGCAAACACCGCGTCGTGCTCGCGCATGGATTTCACATAGGCGAGCTGGTTTTCGGTCCGGGGGACGATTTCACCCTTGCGTTTGGAAACGCTGAGCCTGTTTGCGAAGAAGTCCAGCATGGCGCTTCCGCGCTTGAAATGAGCGGAGAGCGCGTGCTCGAAGTCGTGCTGGGTCAGGGGGGTGCCGGAGGAACGCACGATTTCCAGAAGATGGGTCAGAAACTCGCGCGCGGATTTCAGGGAGGCCGGATCGGGCGAATCGATCCTGATCCAGTTTTCCCTTGCCGTAATGGAAACGCCGAAGCGTCCGGCAGTCGTTTTCAGGTTTTCCGGAGTGTTTCCGGCAAACAGGGATTCCATCTCGGAACAGGAACGCGTTTCAAAATAGTTTTCTGAAAGGCTGCCGGTTTCCGAAGTGTCATGCGGCTGCGGGGCGTCGGGACGGTTCCTCATTATTTTCCGAGCACCGGGATCTTGAGCTTCATGCCGGGGCGGATGAGGTCCGGATTGTCTCCGAGAAGCTCCTTGTTGGCATCCAGCAGAAGTTCCCATTTGCGGGAATCCTGATATTTGTCGCCCGCGATCTTCCAGAGAGTTTCTCCGGCGCGGACGGTGTAGATTTCGAATTTGCCTTCCTCTTCCGGAACGGCCGGAGCGGGAACGGGCTCGGCGGCTTTTTCAGGAGCGGGTTCAGCGGCCTTTGCCGGGGCGGGGGCAGGTGTCGCCGCGGCAGGTGCAGGCGCAGGCGCCGGCTGAGTCACTTCCGGAGCCTTGAACTCCTTCGGTTCGGCGGGCGCTTCCTGAGGGCCTTCCCAGCCGTAGGAATCGTTGAGACGTTTGTCCAGGGAGCTGTCTCCGGCCGGTTCCGGCTTCGTTCCGGTGCAGGCCGCGAGCATGAGCGCACAAACTGCGGCGGAACCGGCAAGTTTGACACTGTTCTTCATGGTTTTCCTCATATTTTTTTGACGACGATCACGCCGTTGTGTCCGCCGAATCCGAGATTCGTATTGACGGCCACCTTCACCTCGCGCTGACGCGCGGTGTTCGGCGTGTAGTCGAGATCGCATTCCGGGTCGGGCGTGGTGTAGTTGATCGTCGGCGGGATGATTCCCGTCTGGATGGTCTTGAGGCAGACGATCGTTTCGAGTCCGCCCGCCGCTCCGAGCGAGTGGCCCATGCCGCCCTTCGTGCTGCTGACGGCCATCTTCCGCGCATGGTCGCCGAAGACGGCCTTGATCGCGGCGGTTTCATATTTGTCGTTGAGACAGGTGCTGGTGCCGTGGGCGTTGACGTAGTCGACGTCCTCCGGATTGAGTCCGGCATGACGGAGTGCCACCTGCATGGCCCGCGCGCCGCCTTCGCCGCCGGGGGCGGGAGACGTGATGTGGAACGCATCGCCCGTGGCGCCGTAGCCGACGACTTCACCGTAAATTTTCGCACCGCGCTTCTTCGCGTGTTCGAGCTCTTCCAGAATGAGGACTCCGGAACCTTCGGACATGACGAAGCCGTCGCGGTCCTTGTCGAACGGACGGCTGGCGTGCTGCGGATCGTCGTTGCGCTGGCTGAGGGCCTTCATGGAGGAGAATCCCGCAAAAGCGATTTTCGCCATGCAGGCTTCGGCGCCGCCGGTGATCATGACGTCGGCATCGCCGCGCTTGACCATCCAGAAGGATTCGCCGATCGAGTGGCTGGCCGTGGCGCAGGCCGTGATGATGGAAAGGTTCGGACCCTTGGCGCCGTAGCGGATGGAAAGCTGGCCGCTTGCCATATCCCCGATCATCATCGGAATGAGGAAGGGGCTGACTCTTGTGGGGCCGCGCTCGTTCAGAATCCGGATCTGCTCTTCGAGCGTGGAGATTCCGCCGATGCCGCTGCTCACGCAGACGCCCACGCGTTCGGGCGCGACGGCTGTTCCGGTGCGGAAGTCATTGCCCAGACCGGAATCGCGAAGCGCCTCTTCCGAGGCTGCAACGGCATACTGACAGAAGGGGTCCAGATGGCGGGCGTCCTTTTCCGACATGAATTTTGTGACGTCGAAATTCTTGATTTCGCCGCCGATGCGGGATTTGTACTGGGAAAGATCGAGCTTTGTGACCAGCCCGAGCCCGCAGCGCCCCGCAATCAGATTGTCCCATATTTCCTGAACGTTCAGTCCGAGACAGCAGATTGCGCCGATCCCGGTGACTGCAACACGCCTGTCTTCCATAGAAGGAGCCTCCATCCGAAATTCTGAAAAAAAAGGGTCATTGCCCGGGCAGCCGGGAATGACCCGAATCGATAAACCGACAAAAAATTACTTCTTGTCGGCCGGCTTGTCAGCAGGCTTTGCAGCTCCGCCTTTTTCGCGCTCGGCCATCTTTGTCTCGATGTACTTGATGGCGTCGCCGACCGTCGTCAGCTTTTCGGCGTCTTCATCGGGAATTTCGGCTCCGAAGTTCTCTTCCAGGGCCATCACGAGTTCGACCTGGTCCAGGGAGTCCGCGCCGAGGTGTTCAATGAATTTCGCATCGGGGGTGACCTGATCTTCCGGGCATCCGAGCTGTTCGATAACAATCTTTTTGACCTTGTCAGCAATTTCCGACATTTCAAACCCTTTCAAGTAAGTTGAGGTTTCTCTTGCTTTCTATGTCTGTATCTTGCGTAATATGCCACATTTCCGCGATTTTTCAAGTCCGCCTTGAAATTTTTCGCGAAATAGCGGACGGATTACATCAGGAATCCGCCGTCCACGTTCAGAACCTGGCCCGTCACATAGTCCGCTTCCGGGGAGCAGAAGAAGTAAACGACGTTCGCAACGTCCTGCGGCGTTCCGGCGCGCTTCAGCGGAATGAACTTCAGGAACAGGTCCCGCGATTCCTGCGGAAGAACCTTCGTCATGTCCGTTTCAATGTACCCGGGGGCGATCGCGTTCACGTTGATGCCGCGGGACGCAAATTCCTTCGCCGTCGTCTTGGTGAGCGCAATCACGCCCGCCTTGGACGCGGAATAGTTGGCCTGGCCGGCGTTGCCCATGCGTCCGACGACGGACGCCGTGTTCACGATCCTGCCGTAGCGCTGCTTCATCATCGGGCGGACGGCCGCCTTCGTGAAGTTGAAGACGCCTTTCAGGTTCACGGCGAGAACGGCGTCCCAGTCGGCGTCGCTCATGCGGAGCATCAGTCCGTCGCGCGTGATCCCGGCGTTGTTCGCCAGAATGTCGAGATGCCCGTATTTTTCAATGACTTTCGCGACTGCCTTTTCAGCATCCTCGAACTTGGCCACGTTGGCCGCGACTCCGATCGAATCAATGCCCTTCGAACGGAATTCGGACGCAGTCGCTTCGACCGCCTCCGCATTGATGTCGACCACAACCACGGCGGCGCCTTCCGACGCCAGTTTCTCGCAGATGGCCTTGCCGATTCCTCGCGCGCTGCCGGTTACAACAGCGACTTTTCCGGAAAGTTTTCCGCTCATTTCGTTTCTCCTTGCATTGTACCGTTGATATTGACCAGTTTCATGTTCGAATCAATGCGGCGCACCAGCCCGGTCAGAACGGTTCCGGGGCCGAACTCCACAAACTGTTCCGCTCCCAGCCCGATCAGCGTGCGCACGCACTCCTCCCACCGGACGCTTCCCGCCACCTGGTGCTCCAGGTTTTCGCGGATCCTGTCCGGAGAGGTTTCAAGTTTTCCCGTAAAATTCTGGGCGACCGGAAGTTCCGGCGCCTTCATGGAGGTTTCCGCAAGCGGCGCATGGAGCCGGTCGCCCGCGCTCTTCATCAGCCCGGAATGGAACGCGCCCGCCACGTTCAGCGGAAGCGCCCGCTTCACGCCTTTTTCCTTCAGGATGGCGCAGGCCTTCGCCACGCCGTCTCTGCTTCCGCTGATGACGGTCTGGCCGGGACAGTTGTAGTTCGCGACCCAGATCCCGCATTCGGAAGCGGTCTGCGCGATCACGGCATTGTCGCCCGCGATGATGCCTGCCATGCCGCCCTGAGTTTCGCGGCACGCGTCGTCCATGTACTGGGCGCGCTTCGCGAGCAGCTTCAGTCCGTCTTCAAAGGAGAAGACTTTCGCTGTGCAGAGCGCGGCGTATTCGCCGAGGCTCAGCCCGGCGCATCCGGCGATTTCGTCCGGATCGCCTCCGTGCTTTTCGCGGTAGGCGGCGAGACACGCCATGCTCATGGTGTAGATCGCGGGCTGGCAGTATCTGCTTTCGGTGAGCTTTTCGGCCGGGCCGCTGAAGCAGAGTTCCGAGACGCTCCAGCCGAGAATTTCGTCGGCGCGGCTGAAGACGGCCTTCGCCGCCGGGCTGGCGGCGAAGAGGTCCTTGCCCATTCCGACGGTTTGGGCGCCCTGTCCGGAAAAGATGTAGGCTGTTTTCATTGTTTCAGGTCCGAGGGGTTGTGCCAGACGGCGATGATGGGCGATGCGATGTAGATCGTGGAGTAGGTTCCGACGATCGAGCCGATCAGCATCGGGATCACGAAGTCGCGGATTCCCGAGCCGCCGAACAGCAGCTGCATGAAGAGCACCAGCACCACGGTGAAGGAGGTTAGAATCGTTCTTGCGAGCGTTTCGTTCACGCTGACGTTGATGATTTCATTGTAGGTCCTGTTCCGGAGCAGCTTGAGGTTTTCGCGGATTCGGTCGAAGTTCACGATTGTGTCGTTGATCGAGTATCCCAGAATGGTGAGGCCTGCCGCGATCACGTTCATGGTGACTTCTCCGCCGAACAGGACGTAAAGCCCCGTGGCGATGATCACGTCGTGCACGACTGCCAGGTTGGAGGCGACCGCGTACGGGAACTGGAACCGCAGCGTCATGTAAAGGATCATTCCGGCGACGGCCACCAGGAGCGAGAGCATGGCCGACTTGGCGAACGTGGCTCCGATCACGGCGCCGAGCGTGGACTGGCGCACGGTCGTGAACTGTGCCTGCGGGAACTTTCCCTGAAGGATTCCGGTGATGTATTCAGATTCGCTCTTGCCGGGATCGATCTTCGTGCGGGAGGTGGTGCGGCAGAGGACTTCCAGATTGTCGTTCGATCCGGTCGCCGTGGCCGCGGACTTGTAGATTGCGCGGGCGTCGAAGCCGGCCTGAGCGAGAGCCTGCGTGACTTCTGCTGCGGGCACCGATTTTTTGTAGCTGAACTCGATCTGCGTGCCGCCCGTGAAGTCAAGCCCGAATGCGCTCTTTCCGCGGATTCCGAACGCCAGCACGGAGGCCGCGATCAGAATTCCGGAGAACAGGAACGCGTATTTCTTCGTGCCGATGAAGTCCAGCTGAGTCTTCGACTTGAGGAAGGAGGCCATGGGCAGTTCCTTCATCGGGCACCAGCGCTCCATCAGGTCGAAGAGCAGGTGGGTGATGAACACTGCGGTGAACATGGTCGTGAAGATGCCCACCGAGAGGGTCATGGCGAATCCCTTGATTGCGCCAGTGCCCAGCCACAGCAGGATCAGTGCGGTCAGCAGGGTCGTGATGTTGGAGTCGAAAATGGCGGAGAAGGCCTTGGAGAAGCCGGCGTCGATGGCGCTGGAGACGGTCTTCCCGTTGGCGATTTCCTCCCGGATCCGCTCGTAGAACAGCACGTTGGCGTCCACGGCCATTCCGATGGTCAGGATGATTCCGGCGATTCCGGGGAGGGTCAGCGTAATGCTGAACGCCGCCACGGCGCCCACCATCATCAGGGCGTTCAGCAGCAGGGAGATGTCTGCCACAAGTCCGCTCCGGCGGTAGTAGATCAGCATGAAGATCATGACGAGGATCGTGCCGAGGATGCCGCTCCACATGCCGTCGCGCACCGTTTCCTTGCCGATCGTCGGCGCAATGTCGTATTCGGCCTTCACGTCCACCTTGAAGGGGACGCTGCCGCTGACGAGCGCGTTGGCGATGTTGTCTGCGTCCTCGCGGGAGAAGCTGCCGGTGATCTGGGCGTTGCCGCCCGTGATCGGCTGGATGATGTTCGGGGCGGAGTAGAGCTTGCCGTCGAGGATGATCGCGAGCTGGCGTCCCACGTTGGCGGTGGTGATGTCGCCGAACTGGACGGCGCCTTCGCTGTTGAAGTTCAGGATGATTTCACGCTGTCCGTACTGCGTCATGTTGACGAACGCGTTGACGATTCCCTTGCCGTCCATGCGCGGGTCGCGCTCCACGATATAGGTGCGGGAGCCGCGGGGGCCGTCGGATTCGACCGATTCCATCAGCATGTATCCGTGCGGGACCTTGAAGTGCTTCGGGTCCTTGAGATACTCTTCCACGAGCCGGGCGTTGTCCTTGTGGACCAGATTGAAGTTGAGGCGCGCGGACATGGAGATCAGGTTCTTGAGCTTGACCTTTTCGTCGCGGGAGTTCGTGGGCACGCGCAACGAAATGTAGCGGCCGCCCGCAGGAGTGATTTCGCTTTCGAAGATGCTCAGACCTTCGATTCTCCGGCGGAGGTTTTCAATCGCGATGTCGCGGTAGTGGTCGAAGTTCTCGTCGATGTTCTTGAGCTTCTTGTCCTTGTCGGCGCCGGAGGCTTCCGGAATGAGTTCCAGCAGGAATTCCACGCCGCCGTTGAGGTCGATTCCCAGGCGGATCGCGCCGGCGGAAAGCTTTCTCGCGTAGGCGATCACGTCCTTGTTGTTGGCCATCTTCTGGTTCTTCTTGATGACCGGCTTGACGAAATCGAGGAGGAGCTTGCCGTTCTTGTCATACTTTCCCGTTGCCTGTGCGATTTCGGATTCGATCTCGCCGGCCGCCGTTTCCAGGGCGACGGAGGGGTAGACCGATTTGTCTTTTTCCGCAATCGACTGGGCGTGCGCGATCACCTTCTGGAGTTCGGGGGCGCCGGGATTCTCGGACATCGAGGAGACGGTTTTGAAGAAGTTGCGCCGGCCGAACGGGAACATCGAGAAGATGAAAACGCCCAGCACCAGCAGCGCAAAAAGGCTTCTCAGCAGTACGGGTTTCTTATTCATTTTTTCTCGGCGGCTCCGTCCTTGGGCTTTTCCTCGACCTTGGAGCTGACGGCCGTGCGCGTGACTTCGATCCGGACGTTGTCCGCGATTTTCAGTTTATAGTTCTCATTGGAAACGCTTTCCACGACTCCGAAGATTCCGCCGACCGTGACGACCTTGTCGCCGGCCTTGATGGAGCTGAGCATTTCCTCGCGGCGCTTGCGCTCCTTGGACTGGCTTCTCCACATCAGATAGAACATGGCGCCGAAAATGATGATGATCGGGATCATGCCCCCGAAGCCGTCCATGAAGCTCGGCTGGCGCTGCGGCTGGGCCGCGGCGGGAGCAGCGGTCTGCGCTGCGGTCTGGACTTTCGCCGGAGCAGCGGTCTGCACCGCAGTCTGGACTTTCGCGGGAGCGGAGGCGGCCGGCGCGGCTGCGCCCTGAGCGATCGTGAAATACTGGTACATGGAAAATCCCTTTCCTGTTTATGATTTCAATTCCGATATGGAACGAGTAATTTACACTCTCTTTTTCAAGATAGCAAATTTAAAATCGTTTTTTTGCCTGTTTTCGGATTCCCGGAACACAAAAAGCCGCGGCCCGGCCGGGGAAAAAAACATTCCCCCGGTCGGCCGGATGCGGTTCCTCTAGAGCCGCACCTTGACCACGGCCTTGCGGATCGGGCATGCGCCGCTCGACGGCGCAAACTTCCCGTAATGTCCGTCTTCCGGAAAGAAGACCGCGAACAGTCCCGGCCGCAGTTCGATGCGGGAGGCCGCGTTCTTCGCCGCCTTCAGGAACCAGACGTCGTCTGCTTCGGAGTACGGGGTGTCGACCCTGTGCTTTGCAATATTTTCGCACGCGGCGCATTCCGCGCCGGAAAGCACGATCTGGATGTCGGCGTACTGGCGGTGGGCTTCCAGCCGGGAGACCTGCCACGGTTCGTCGGCGCTGTATTCCATCACGTTCACATAGATTCCTTCCGCGATGTCCGTCCGGCCCTTTGCGATGTCCGGCCTGAGCGTGCGGATGAATTCGAACGCTCTCGGGAAGCGTCCGCCGAGGAAATCTGCCCTGAAGTCTTCGATTC
>CAZHPP010000066.1:0-12417 GCA_964534535.1 uncultured Victivallales bacterium
TCAGCGTGGCAACGACGGCATTTGAGCGTATTTTTTCACAAAACGACGAAGAGGCAGAATTTCTGATGCTGTTTCCGGAACGAAAACGGCAGGGGAATCGCGGGTGCATATCCATTCCGGAACGCCCATTCGATGATTTCCATCACAGTTTCATAGTGACGGAACGCGCGGGGGTTCCAAAAGGTCCACGGCTTCGGATTGAACGAAAAATGGATATAATGCGCAGCATCCTGACGGTCCGCAAGATAATGCTCCGTCACGACGGGCGCATCTCCGGCGAACAGAAGCAGAGAATTCAGTACCGCTTCATCGGTCTGGAAATATGCAAAACTGCTCCGGTTCTGCACACCGACATCGGGAGGAAGCACGGTCTGCATCTGTTTTTTC
Organism: uncultured Victivallales bacterium; assembly: GCA_964534535.1. GTDB lineage: Bacteria > Verrucomicrobiota > Lentisphaeria > Victivallales > UBA1829 > CAZHPP01. Next base: position 388 of record CAZHPP010000066.1, read on the forward strand.
CACTTTTCCAGGAAGGGGAACCGGCTGCGGTGAATTGAAATGAGATTGGCGCTGATCGTGGACTTCATCGCCGGATCAGCGCGTTCTCCGACATCCTTTTGCCATGCATCCAGAATCACATGCGGAACGGCATCGGGATTTTCCCCCGGCATTCTCTGGCGGTGGTAAAGCTCTGAAATTTCGGAAGGCGTACGTTTCCGAATATAAATGACATCCGCCGGATCAGTCAGAATACCGCTGCAGTTTCCGGAAAAAAAGCCATCGCAGTCGACCCACGTGACGAATTCCGTCTCCGTCTTCAGCATAATGTCCGGCTTTTCGCAGGTCATAGAACGCCGATCGGCCGATTCCGTCGGAAGAATGGTCACATCAGGAAACCTTGATACAGCCTGGAGCATCGGTTCCCGCCAAGACCGTGCAGCAATCAGGATGGGTTCGTCCATTCCGTTCTTGCGCATGGATGCAACGAGGAGCCACGCTCCCCACGCATATCCTGAATTGCACGCTGTTACCACAGTATTACTCTTCATTTGTCCCTTTCAGCAGTCAATCTGCCGCTCAAATTTATACTGGAAAGCAGTGTTCAACAGACGCAAATTTGCTGTTGTAACCATCTTCTTATGAGCAATATAGCATGCAAAAGGATTCTTTCAAGGCTTTTTTCTGCGAAAAGTCACGCAGGGCGGAAAGCATGCGGCAGACGGGATGACCGGCTCGGTACAGGACGGCTTCACCAGTTGAAGAACATGGCCTTTTCAAGCGAGTCGTTGACGACCTCATAGGTGCGGCCGTCGATGATGTCGGCAAGTTCTCCGTCGGGCAGACGCCCCCGCTCCACGTTTTCGACCCGGTAATGAATCGGCCTTGCAAGCTTCAGGCACGGAATCTTCGAAACGTTCCGGACGGCCCGTTCCGCACTCTCCGCAATCAGCGCACGCGTCTTTTCGAGCGAAGGCATCCGGACTCCATTGCAGGAGAAGGATTTCTTCACTTCGCAGGTCACGACGCCTTCCGGAAGCCAGTCCCGTGTTTCGAGACAGACCTTGTCGTCGCCCGAAACCATGATGACGGGCACGCCGTATTCGGCGGCGATGGCTGCGTCGATCCCGACCTCGCCGGATTTCCTCCCGTTGAGCCAGATGTTCTGGAATCCGACGGAACTCATCGTGTGTTCGAGCACGGCGGCGCGGGTTCCGGCCATGGCGTGATAGCCGAGGAGGATCAGCCCGGCGGAGCCTTCGATGTCGGCGAATCTAATGCGGGGAGTGTCGCCGTCGATGAAGTCGGCACGGGAGTCGATGACGTCGCGGGTGACGTTGAGTCCGCCGCCGTGGCAGTCCTTGACGATCACTTCGTCCGCGCCGCCGCGGAAGCATCCTTCCACGCAGGCGTTGATGTCGCCCGCCATGTATTCGCGGGCTTTTGCGATCAGGTCGGGCCGTCCGAGCGCGGCGCTGATGTAGGCTTTCCCGGAGATGCCGGAAATTCCTTCGAGGTCGACCATCAGGTAAATTTTCATGCTGTGTTTTCTGTTCATGTTCCTGTCCTTATTTTATTTCACGTTTTTGGAAAATTGGAAGAAATCTGTGTTCGTCATGTGCTTCTTGAGTTCCAGGATGCCGAATGTCACCTCCCTGAACCCGGGATCCAGGTTGAATTCGAGATTGACGCCGTAGATGTTTCCCATCCAGAAGCGTCCGCTCTGAATGCCGCTCCAGTCGATTGTCAGCATAGCTGGTCCCTCGGCCTTCGGTTCCGGTCCGCCGACCTGATAATGGGAGTCGTAGAACGTGAGCCGCGTATCGTCCGGCTTGAGATAAAACCAGGCTGTGGTGTTGAGCTTCGGAGTGAACGTGCGCACGGGGGAAGCGGCTTCCCGGCGGTAGGAAGAATCGCGCTTCCCGCCGTTCGGCACGCAGAACGACGGCCGGCATTCCATGGCGAGGACGGCACTCTTCACAGGTTCGGAGGCTTCGTCTCGAATCCAGCGCATCCGCAGGAGCGGCGACTCTCCGTCCATCCAGAACCGCAGGGTCATCCGGACGCCGTCAAAGTTGTAAAGCGCGTCAATTCCGGCGCAGCCGTCCTTTGTAAACGGGGTGATGGACCTGGGTTCCAGCGTATTCGACTTGATGCCGTTCACGGTGAGAGTCATGAAATCCCGGGCAATAAACCCGGTCCAGAAATTGGGCTCCGGAAGTCCGACCATGACTCCGCCGTCGGACTTTCCCATGACAGGCAGTTTCCACTGGAAATAGACAAGATATTCGTTCGTCTTCCCGGCGATGCGGTAATACTCCGCCCTGCCGTAAGCCGCGGACGCCCGGTGATAGCTGCGGACTGCCTTTTCCACCGTTGCCTGTGCACAGACCGTCATGCACGCCGCCGCGGCCAGAACCGCGAAAATCTGTTTTGTCTTCATCAGAGATCGCCTTTCCCCATAAATTTAAGAATCCCGAAAAGTGCCGTATTGTGGTTGTTTCCCATCGTCGGCGAGAAGGAAAGATATTCCTGCGGAACCGGCCGGGTGAAAATGAAATTTGCCGCGGATGTTCCGTAGACTTTCGGCTTTGCATCCCTGAGCGCGGCAAACGGAATATAGAGTTCGAGCGACCAGGAATCCGGCATGACCTTCGCCGCATGGAGCATGCCTTCCGCCTTCCAGCGGGGGTCGTATGCCGCCTCAATCGGTTTCAGGCGGCGGAATCCGGCTGCAAAATCGTCCGCCGCGTTGAACGCGAAGTGATAGTACTGATTCACCTCCGCGCCGGGAGAGAAGAAGAATTCCACGGAATCGCCGCCGAAGAACACGTCGCCCTTTTTGATTGCCGGCACGGCCCTGGAAACGAAGCCGAGATAGATTCCGGAATCATCCCACTGGATGCGGCATTCCGGGCTGGATTTGCCTTTCGTTCCGGAACTTTTCGCATCGGAAAGTTCCATGACACGGGCTTTTTTCCAGCCGGGTTCGTCGAGTACGCCGTCGATCCGGATTTTTTCGGTGCTTCCGAGCTTCCGCACCTCGCAGACGGGAACGACCATCCTGTGCCATCCGCGTATGACGGCGAACTCCTTCGGCCACGGTGCCGCAAAAAATTCCACGCGTTTCCGTTCGATGCTTCCCGGCGCGGTGGAGTCGGCCGCCTTCTTCAGGAGGGATTCGAGCCGGTCCACGGTCGGAAGGTCGAAGATTCTGCAGACGGTCGAGGTATCCGCATCCTTGAGTTTATCTTCGGCTTCGGCGAGCGGAATGCCGCGCGTTTCCCAGACCTTCACGACGGTATTGTAAAACTCCCTGAGATATGCTCCGGCCTTCGGCCCGTAAAGAAGAGTCCAGTGCTCGTCGAGTGCGGCATCGGCATCGAACGCCGGGTTCCAGAAGGCCCTGTTCTGGAGATAATACGAGGGATAAAAATGCCAGTCGAGTCCGCCGGCGTCATAAAACAGACCGTCCCGCCACAGATACGGCGACAGCAGCGCGATGAAATCGCGGACGTAGCGCCCCTGGATCATTTTCGTGAACGCGCTTCCCTCCGCCCCATAGATCCAGGCGCTGACGGGATGCCGGAGAATCCCGGTCCATTCGCGGTAGGTGTCCCGCCATTGGGTCCGGGTCTTTTGAGATTTGGCAAAGATCACGCGCCCCATGCACAGCGTCGCGCGGATGTTGTCCGGGAAGTTCCGCACCGTTACGGGCGGAAGCGTGTAGGAATGATAGAACATCACGCCCAGTTTTTTTCCGGGAAGCTCTTTCTTCATCTTTTCCGCAAGCATGATATAAAAATGCGCATAGAGATCGGAAAGACGTCCCTCTGGAACATTCTTTCTCTCGGGCGGAAGAAGCCCTTTCGTGCGCTCGCCGTCCATGTCGCCGACATACATGTCGGTCTGGCCGAACCAGACATATTCCGAATTGGGGGGATACCGTCCGTTCCACGGCTTGCCCCATGCGCCGTCCGTCCCGTAGAATCTTTTGTACCAGGAGACGAGCAGGTCCGCGAATGCCGGATTTGTGATGTCGAAAAAGCATTCGAAATGCGAATAGGGAGCGTAGCAGAGGTGTCCGCTGCGGTCGGTGTAGAAGATCGTCTTCCGAAGTTCCGGGAACTCCTTCCCGACCGTCTGGGGATCCGGGGAATGCCCTGCCTCGTAACGGGTGGACATGGCCATGCGCCACGGCTTGTCGAAGTCGGAGCCGTTGTTCTTTATGCCGGGCCACGGCCATTCCTTGCGGAACATCTGGGCGTGAGCCCAGTTGTAGCGGTTCCTGAATTCCGGCTTGTCCGTATAGCAGACAGGAGGCAGCAGAAGCGCCCCGAGCTTCGGAGCATAAACTCCGATTCCGGGATAATAGTACCGCATTCCCGCATACCGTTCCAGAAAGTCGTAGGCGCCGTTCGCCGTGCCGTTGATCCGGTAGCGCGTCCAGTCCATTTTATTGTAGGTCCCCGGAACGGCGGAACCGTCCCAGCCGGAAATCACCACCCCTTTCGGAAACGTAACGACGGCAAAGCCTTCGGGTTCCGTCTTCGGGAGCGCAAGGTCGGGAACAACGGACTTTGCCGCTTCTCCGCCGAGGACGATCAATGCCTTCGCCGATGCGATTTTCGATTTTTCCGCAGGTTCGGCAATTTCAGGCGAAACGCCCGTGATCCGTTCAAAGGCGTCGCGGACAGCCTCCGCGGCCAGTGTGACGCTGCGGCGGCTGCGTTCCGTTCCGGCTTCGGAGGCCCGGCCGGCCACGATCAGGAACCCGGGTTTCCCGTCCCGGATCAGTTCCACCGCCGCGTGTTTCGGGGCGGTCTGGAACATGACAGGGTTCAGGGGCGATCCGCCTTCCGCGGCGACAGACGCAAAGACGCTCAGGAAAAGTGCCGGAATCAGTTTCATTCGTCAGAGTCCTTTTTCTCAGTTGAACCAGAACATTGTGCTTTTATAGATGCCTGCCGCCTTTTCATGCAGAAGTTCCTGTTCGCTCCAGGTCCTGACATGTCCGTCGACATACGCAAAGTTTGTTGTCCATTGATGGCGGGCGCGGGAGACGCGCTGAAGAATCTCATTGTCAATGTCCGCTCCGCCTTCCATCCCGATCTTGTCATCGCCGGGAGACACCAGCGCGGGCGACACATACTGTGAATCGCAGAGCATCCCCTTGGAGGATGCCTTTTTAACTCTTCCAAATTTTCTCACCATGATCGGAATGTTTGCCGGAGTGTAGGCGTGTCCGCCGATGTTGTACTTGAACATGCCGTATCCGATCATTGCCAGAGAATCAGGACGTCCGCGCATGGCGGGGCACGTCATTGCCCGACGGGCGCTCAGGGGAAGATCTGTCAGTCCGGTGTAATTCGGAGCAGACGCCTTCACGCTTGGAATTTTCCCATTCGTATAATATGGGAGAATGAAGTAAGACCATGGCGTTCCGACAATCCCGGTCAGGCCTCGGTTGTCGTACAGTGTGTTTTCACTTCTGATCTGCGACGGCAGGATGATGTCATCGTTGTCAAGTCCGTACTGATTCACGGAAAGTGCGACCTGCTTGAGATTTCCGGTACAGGAAATTCTCTGAGCCGCAGCGCGCGCCTTGTTCAGTGCGGGCAGCAGCATCCCGGCCAGAATCGCGATAATCGCAATCACGACCAGAAGTTCGATCAATGTGAATTTTTCCCTGCGTTCCATCTTTTTTCACTCCTTCATTTTCGTTATATATTCTGCCTGGTACAGGCGTTCGGACGGAACAAAAACTTTTCCGCAAAGCATTTCGACCGCATCGCGGCCGATCTGCCGGGAATCGAATCTCATGCCGCGGACATTGCATCCCGGATGGAAATCCGGAGGCGTTTTCCACAGCACGACAGGGACCTTCTCCGGCAAGCCGAGACTTTTCCGCAATTCCGCCGGATCGGAAAACATCGGCGCGGAATGAAACAGCAGAGCATCGAAGGGATTTTCCGCATAGGCTTTTCTCACTGCCTCGGCGACATCCGCATTCGGTCTGATCTCAATGATCCGCGAATCTTCGGAATGCAGCTTCTTCATGGCTTCCAGATAACCGGTGACGCGCGGATAATGCGGTTCATGGCTGTACTTCGAATACGCGACCGTGGCGATTTTCCGGAACCCTTCCCCCCACAGCGTTCTGACCGCATCGGCGGCGGATTTGATGTTGCGGCGGGTCAGAAACGCCCATTTTCCCGTTTGGACGGAAAGCACGTCCCGCCAGACCGATTCGTCCGTCATGACAGCAATCCGGCATCCCCGCTCCGAAAGGACCAGCAGCGGAGTCAGAAACCACGGCCACCCCAGAATCCGGCAGTCCGGCCCGATCTTTTCGATCAGTTCCCAGTTCGGAACCATGGGGTCGTTTTTCTGAACCAGCGGAAGAATCTCCATGGGGATTCCCCTCCGTGCGCTCTCCTCCATGACCGCTGTGACAACCTCAGATTCAAACGGGGAAACCCGGCTCCGTTCCTCCGAGAAGGAAGCTCCGGGATACGGCATCGGCACAATCAGACGTCCAGCCGGAGAATCTTTCTGCGAAACGGAAGAAATGTAACGTTTGATTTCCGGTTCCACATGTCTCGGCACATAGCGCAGTTCGCTCATGACCGTCTGGATCTTCGCAATGGTTTCCGGGGAAGCCTGCGTTGCGGCACGCCCGTTCAGGACGCGGTAGACCGTCATCCGGCTCACACCCGCCTTCTCCGCGACTTCCGCAATTGTGATCTTTTTCATCGTCCGTCTTCCATACTTTTTGTAACGTTACATTTATTATACAACATCTTCCGCACTTTGTCAAGAGAGAAAAGAAAAGTTTTCCCGGGAATCTGAAAAAAACAGGCCGGACAGACTGCCGCATCAGTCTTTTAACGCATTTTCAATGGGCTGCTCGCCCCTTGAACCCTCGGCAGGACTCAAAGAGCCCTGCACCCTGCGCTAAAAAATCAATTTTTTGCGCTTGTTTTTCTATCGACACCTGTCGCCCGGACGGCAGAGGCACCCCCCCCCGTTCATTCCGAAAAGATGACCTCGATCCCGGCGCGGCGGAGTTTCCCCCGGTCGGAATCGGAAAGCCCCCGGTCGGTCACCAGAAGATCAATGTCCGGAAGCGGGGCAAACCGGGTCAGCGCACGGCGCCCGAACTTGACGCTTTCCGTAATCACGGCCACGTGGTCCGCAATCCCGATCGACTTTTTCTCCAGATTGGAAAGATTCACGTCAGAAGTGTAGAATCCGTAGTCGGAATAGGCGCCGTCGCAGCCGGTCACGAGCCATTCCACGCGGTATTCGGCAATGTTCTTTTCCGCTGAGGCGCCCACCAGGTCGAGCGAATCGGAACGGAGCTCGCCTCCGAGCAGAATCACCCTGCAGACCGACTTGAAGAGCGAGGACGCCACCAGCAGGGAATTCGTGATGACCGTCATGGGGTGCGCATTCCGGAGCGCGATGAGTTTTGCGAACACCAGGCTCGTCGTGCCGGAACCGATGAAGAGCGAATCCGCGGGAAGAATCCGCTGATACAGGGCCTTCGCGATCGCGGACTTGCGGTCGTAGTCCGCAATGTCGGGATGATCCGGTTCGTAGCGCGCGGGGTGCTTGACGGCTCCGCCCTTCACGATCAGGCAAAGCTTCCTGCGTTCGAGCTCGCGCAGGTCGCGCCGCAGCGTCATTTCGGTCACTCCGAGCGTCTGCGCGGCGGCATGGATTTCGACCTTGCCTCGCTCCAGCATGTCCAGGATCCGGATCTGGCGGGTATGCATGACTTTTTCCTTTCGTTCCGCAATGTGAATAATAAACACCGCAGATGTTGAAAAATCAAGTCCGGTGCAGAAAATCAAAGGGTGATTGCGGCAACTCCGAAAAGACAGAGCGTCAGGGCAAACCACTGGACCGGGGTCCGCTTTTCATGCAGAAAAAGCACACTGAAGACTTCAAACCCCACAATGCACGCCCCCACCATCAGGGGATACCCGATCGCGCCCGCCCCTGCACTGGCCAGGGCGTCGAGCCCCGGGTAAGCAAGGAAAAACGAAGGCACGATTTCCAGCACTGTGAGGATCAGACAGTATTTCCAGATTCGCGGGACCTGGACGAAATGGTCGACTTCCTCCCGGAAGGTCCGTCGCTCGCGGTTGATGACAAAAATGGCCGGACAGGCGGCAGCCATGCCGGCAAAACAGTAGGCCGTCCGCCAGAAACTGTCGACCTTCTCTGCATCCGGCAGATAGGACGGCAGGTTCCCGAGCACCTGGCACCCGCCCGTCACAAGGAACGCGCAGAGGGCGTAGAACTGCCAGCCGCCCGGAGCAATGGAACGATCCGCCGCGGAATCGTCCTTCCTGAAGAATCCCATCATGTAGACTCCGAGCAGGATTCCGGCGAACCCGGTCCAGCGGAGCACGCCCGCATGGACTCCGAAGAAGATCACTCCGGCCAGGAACGGGAAGATGAATGCGGACTGGGCAATGCTCCAGATGATCCCGTTCGGTCCGCGTTTCATGGCGCGCGCCAGGAACAGCAGCTGAAGGTTGTTGAAGACTCCCGCCGCGAACAGCACGATGGAAACGACGGCCAGCGTCTTTCCGGAACACCGCGGGATGCCGGTGATCAGCCCCAGCACAAGACTGACCGCAATGCCCACAAGGGAGTAGATGAAGACGAAGATTTCCACATTGATGTTCCGGCGGGGCGCGCGCCCCATGATGATCCCGACCACAATCCAGGTAAGTCCGACCAGAATGGATGCCGTAATTCCGAACAACATTTCGATGGTGCCTTTCAACGTTTGAAATCTGTGAATATAGCATGGAATGCCGCGCTTTCAACAGGGGATGCTGAATATATTCCGGGGCGGCGGGAAAACGGAGGTTTGCCCCCGGACGACAGGGGGTGGCAGCAAAAAAACGAGCGCAAAAAAATTGATTTTTTTTTGCGCAGGGTGCAGGGCTCTTCGAGTCCTGCCGAGGGTTCAAGGGGCGAGCAGCCCATTGGCAATGCATTAAAATCAGTCATTACGCAGAACAGAGCCAAATGATTTTTTCTCAAGCTCAATCAAATATTAAAGGCACAAAATTGTAATTGTTATTTTCCGGGTTCATTTTTCATGACTTCAAAACTTTTTTCTTATATAAAAATGGCTGATTTTACATCGTCAAAGCACGATTTATTACATTTTTGTAATTTTAATTTTCTTCTTCGAACCGGAACGCATCTGGCACGGGAACTGCTTGAAGGCATGCATAACTTTTTTTGAAGGAGGCTTCGCCGATGAAACTGATCATTGCCTACATCAAGCCCGAACGGCTCAATGCCGTGAAACAGGAACTTTACAAACGGGAAATCTTCAAGATTTCCGTGACGACCGCACTGGGATGCGGCCGCCAGAAGGGATTCATGGAATCCTACCGCGGCGTGCTGCGGGAAGTCAATCTGCTCAAGAAAATGCGTCTGGCGATCGGAGTGAACGAAAACTTCGTCGAAAAGACCATCGAGGGAATCTGCGCCGGGGCCCGGACCGGAGAAATCGGCGACGGGAAAATCTTCGTTCTGCCAATGGCGGAATGCGTGCGGATCCGCACGGGCGAACGCGGCCCGAGCGCAATCGGATGAAAGAAAGGAAAAACAGAAAATGAATATGGATGCATCTGCGGTTCAGCTGAACCTGAATATCGTCTGGACGGTCGTGGCGGGAATTCTGGTGTTTTTCATGCAGGCCGGATTCGCCATGGTCGAAACCGGATTCACGCGGGCGAAAAACGCCTCCAACATCATGATGAAGAACATCTTCGACTTCGTGATGGGATCGCTGGCCTTCTTCCTGGTCGGTTCGGCCTTCATGTTCGGAAAGTCGGCATGGGGCTTCATCGGCACGGACGGATTCTTCATGAACGTGTTTCGGGACGCCCGGGACTGGAACTGGAGCTTCATGTTTTTCCAGACGATGTTCTGCGCGACGTCGGCAACGATCGTTTCCGGCGCCATGGCGGAACGCATGAAATTCTCATCGTACCTGATCTATTCCGTGATCGTGAGCGCGCTGATCTACCCGATTTCAGGGAAATGGGCGTGGGGCGGCGCATTCGGGAGCGGTTCCGCAGGCTGGCTGGAAAGCTTCGGATTCTGCGACTTTGCAGGCTCGGCCGTGGTCCATTCCGTGGGCGGCTGGCTTGCGCTCGCGGGAGCCATTGCGCTCGGCCCCAGAATCGGAAAATATGCACCGGACGGCAAGCCGAACATCATTCCGGGGCACAATCTGGTGATCGCGACCCTCGGCGTGCTGATCCTGTGGGTCGGGTGGTTCGGATTCAATCCGGGCTCGACGATGGCAGGAATCGGCTCGATCGGGCGGATCGCCTTCATCACGAACCTCGGCGGAGTCGCCGGAACGGCCGCCGCGCTTGCGGCCTCCTGGATCCTCCTCGGCAAGCCCGACCTTTCCATGTGCCTCAACGGCACGCTCGCCGGCCTTGTCGCGGTCACGGCCGGATGCGCCACGATCACGCCGGCCGGCGCAATCCTGATCGGCGCATCGGGCGGAGTCCTGACAATCTTCAGCGTGCTCACGCTCGACCGGATCGGAGTCGACGACCCCGTCGGCGCAGTCAGCGTCCACGCAATGAACGGAGTCTGGGGCACGGTCGCATGCGGACTCTTCAACGCGGAAGGAGTCCTTGGCACCGCCAAAGCCAGCACGGGACTCCTCTACGGAGGCGGATTTCACCAGCTTCTGGTCCAGATGATGGGCGCGGGAGCATATTTCCTCTGGGCATTCGGGCTCGGCACGCTGATGTTCTTCGTGATGAAGCACACCGTCGGTCTGAGAGTTTCCGAGGACGAGGAGCTCAAGGGGCTGGACATCGCGGAACACGGGAACGATGCCTACTACGGGTTCCAGGTGTTCCCCAACGAATAAGGTTCCGGACTGCGGCGGCCGGACGGCCCTTCAGGTTCTGCCGCCGCACAGGACGGAAAGAACCTTCGGGAAGAAACGCTCCAGAAGACGGTAGGCCGCCCAGCAGGTTCCGAAGACGATCAGCAGCACCGCGAGGTATTCGGCGAACTCCGCCGGGAAACCGGAAACAGGGAACCTTTCCACGATCTTCTTGAGCGGCGACGCCACGGACGCATGCATGCAGTAAAGGAAGAACGCCGCAGGACCCAGGATTCCGCACCAGCGCCGCAGGAATGCGGACACTGTCAGATACTTCGAGCCGCAGAGATAGGCTCCGGCCATCCAGATCAGATGCGCATTCTTGAAGACGGGGAACTCTTCCCGGCAGGGAAACCAGAAGGCCAGAACGGCGCACAGCACAAGCACGGGCAGAGTCAGCGGGCTGTTTTCAAACGCAAGGAAGTCGATCTTCCGGAGCCCGAACCACATGCCCGCCGTAAAATAGCCGAACCCGCCGTCGCCGAAATAGACCAGCAGGAAGGCGACCGTCAGGCATTCGGCGGGAAAGCAGCGGACCTTCCGGAAAAAGAACACGATCAGCGGCGAAAGGATCACGAAGAGGATCAGGTTCCGGACGAACCACAGCGGGACGTCCGCCGGAAGCGAACCGTCCAGCCCGAAGACGGAAACGAACGTTTCCCACGCGGAGCCGGAATATCGGGTCTGGGGCAGCAGCACGCTGTGCTTCAGGACGAGCGGCATCAGGATCCGGGGCAGGAAGACGATCAGGTTCCAGAGTACGAACGGCAGGATGAGGGTGCGCAGTTTTTTCTTCATCATGCTCCAATAGCGGAACGGTTCGGTTTCGCCGAGCTTCCAGGTCAGGAAGAACCCGGAGCCGATGAAATAGACTCCCAGGATGCCGCGGAGATCGGTCAGGGTCAGGCGGAGGTCCAGCGGGAACTGCACGGGGGCGTCCGGACCGGGATTCCAGCACGGAAGCAGACAGTGAACCATGATGACGACCGCCAGCAGGGGAAAACGCAGAAGATAGAAGCGCTCCGAGATGTCTGCAAACTCTTTTTTGAGGGGACTCGTCATCATGAAGGGATCAGGCTTTTGTGAACAGGAAGCCCTTG
>CAZHPP010000067.1:0-12363 GCA_964534535.1 uncultured Victivallales bacterium
CAGGGAACTTACAGCCGCCAATGCGATTGCCCGCGCATCCGGGTGTCTAAAACGAAACTTGAGTCTGAGTATTTCAATGGCCGTACAGCGTCCCCCCTGTACCGGGCATTCCAGAGGTCGGGTACACATCAAACCTTGCGGGAAGGACAAAAAATGACTGATTTGCGGATTCGATTTCATTGCTGTTTCTGTGATCGCACGTTCCGGAGCGAAAAACAAAAAGCCGTACATGAAATGAGTTGCCTTTTGAATCCTGCGCGGAAAAGATGCGGTTCATGCGCACATTATGAGCCGAATTCTTATTCCTGTGAACTCAATCGGGTAAATTTTCCTCTCCAAGGCCGGGAAAAATGCTTTTACTGGAGAGAAAAGGCTGAAGCAGAATAACTCCAAAGACAAAAAGAGTCTCTACATGCACGCAGCAAGGCATCTCACGGGCGCGCACGCGCGACCACAGAGAAACTGTGCAATGGGCAAGTGGATTTTTTTTGTTTCATCCTTGTTGCTGGGAATGTTTATATCCGGGAATTCCTGATTTTATATCCGGGAATTCTGTTTTTCCTTCCAGATCACAGACACGAGTCCCGAGCGGCACAGGAAGATAGGAAAACTCAGAATTTTATATCCGGGAAATATCCGGGAATTCATGTTTTGACAGGGTAAAACAGTGTAAAATAATGTTTAATTTCTAAAGTGTATTTATGACAATTTTTGTTGTAAGTTCCTGATAATCAGGAGTGCCGAAGGCGGGAGTCGAACCCGCATAGTGTTGCCACCGCCAGATTTTGAGTCTAGTGCGTCTGCCATTCCGCCACTTCGGCCAAACAAAAAACTTTATAATATAGTTCCGGAAACCCCGTTTTTCAACACCCGAAACGGAAAAATCAGCAGGAACCCGGAATATGGTTGCATCGGCGGAACATCGCTGGTGGAATCCGCAGCGTTCTGGCGAATATTCTCGAAAAATGATACCTGTCGGCAAACCCCGTTTTTTCCGCAATCTCGCTGATGCTCAGATTCGTAAAATGAAGCATCTCACAGGCGGCCTCGATCCGTTTCCTGCGGGCAAAACGCTGCGGAGACTCGCCCGTCTCCAGGCGGAACAGCCGGATGAAGCTGTTGCAGGCAAGTCCCGCCTGCCGCGCCAGTTCCCTGTTCGAAAAAGTCTGATCCGGAGCGTTCACGATCCGCTGCCGGATTCCCTCAATCCGCCGGTCCGGAATCCCCGGGACCCGCAGAATTTCCCGCGGAAGGGAAAGCAGCGCACTCGACAGAATCGAAATCGCCGCGAGGGTGCGGAACTGGGAATTTTCCACAGTCGCCGGAATTCCGCAGAACATCCGGATCCGTCTGACAAGAAGTCTTTCCGCCGGGAATTCGAATATCTGTTTTACCGGGGGAAGGCGGTCGTTAAGATTGAAATGGATATAAAACTGAGCGAAGGGAGATTCGGCAAAAGTGTCAAATTCCAGATATCCGGGGATTACATAAAAGTTCCGCGGCGTCATGCGGAGAACGTTCTTTCCGATCCGCAGACAGCCGCCCGGAATCGGGTTCCAGTAGAACCGCCAGTATGGGGTAAACAGCCGATTCTGAATCCACGGATAAATGTTTTCCGCAAAGATCACCGTATGAATTTTTAATTGGCTGTCGGCAAAGATATTTTCCATAAACGGGCTCCTGAAAAAAAGAATAATGTTTGAAACAGACATTTCTTTTGTGATAATATCCATTTCTTTTTGCCGTTTGTCAAGTATAGTTCCGGAAAAAGATAAGGAGTACGCTCATCAGGTCTGGCGCTTCCGCAAGTATTTCCCGCTGAAAAAACGGCCGGGCCCGGCATAGCTCCGGATCACTGCCGTCCTGAAGGATGGAACGCAGCTCAGATCCGGAACGCATGCTATCAAATTCTGAAAGGAGTTTTACAATGGACAGAACGGAAAAAATGTACGCTCTCGCAAAGGAAATTTATGCAGGGCACGGAGTCGATGCGGATGCCGCAATGGCGAAACTCGCAAAGATTCCGATCTCAGTCCACGCATGGCAGGGCGACGATGTGAAGGGATTCGAAAACACCGGACACGCCCTTACGGGCGGATGCCAGGTCACCGGAAATTACCCCGGATGCGCGCGCACTTCGGAAGAACTCCGCCGCGACCTCGATCTCGCGCTGAAACTGATTCCCGGCACGAAGCGCGTCTGCCTGCAGGCGCACCAGATCGACAGGGTGATCCCCGGCGTCGACCGCGACGGATTCACGGCCGCCCAGTTCTCTGGCTGGATCGCATGGGCAAAGAAAAAACACATCGGCATGGACATTGCGCCCGTGTTCTATTCGCACCCGAAGCTCGACCACGGGCTTTCGCTTTCGCATCCCGACCCGAAAATCCGCAAGTTCTGGATCAATCACGGAATCGCCTGCCGCAGAATCGCCGAAACGTTCGGCCGCGAACTCGGCACGCCTTGCATCTGCAATTTCTGGGTGCCGGACGGCTTCAAGGATATTCCCGCCGACCGCAGCACGCCGCGGCGTCATCTGCGCGACTCCCTCGACGCCTGCTTTGCACCGAAGATTTCCCCGAAATTCGAGCGGGACGCGCTGGAACCGAAACTCTTCGGAATCGGCACCGAATCGTGCACCGTCGGCTCGAACGAGTTCTATCTGCTTTATGCCATGAAGCACGGGAAAATGATGTGCTTCGACTCCGGACACTTCCATCCCACGGAATCAATCGCGGATAAACTTTCGAGCGTGTTCGCCATGATGGACGAGGTCCTGCTCCACATCAGCCGCGGCGTGCACTGGGACAGCGACCATGTGGTGCTCGTGAACGACGAGCTCCTTGCGATCGCCCGCGAAAGCGTGGTCTACGACTATCTGGACAAGATTCATTTCACGCTCGACTATTTCGATGCCAGCATCAACCGGATCGGCGCATGGGCGGTCGGCGCGCGCAATTTCCAGAAGGCCCTGCTCATTGCCCTTCTTGAGCCGAAAAAGGAAATCTGCGGACTGGAAAAGAAATGGGATTTCACCGGACGCATGGCCGCCATGGAAGGCGCCAAAACTCTTCCCTGGGGCGCGGTCTGGGAATACTTCTGCGCAAAGCAGGGCGTTCCCGCCGAATCCGAATTCATGGAGCCGATCCGCGATTACGAAAAACGCGTTCTGCTGAAGCGCGGCTGAAAAATCGGGAGAAGGCCGGTCCCGTCATTTCCGACGATCCGGTGAACAGACGCTGCGGTGCCGATCAGGAAGGACGCCGGAATCTGCAGGCTTCCGGTCTTATCGTGCGGCGGTCTTCTTCCGCGCAAGGACTTCCGAATAGAAGTCGAGCAGTTTCTTCGTGACGGCATCCCAGGAATAGCGTTCGCGCACGAGTTTTCCCGCCGCGGAAACAATCGATTCCCGCAGGCCGGGTTCCGAACTCAGCCGTTTGACAAGTCCGGCCCAGCGCTCCGGATCGGAAGGCTTTGCCAGGAATCCGGTTCTGCCGTCCTCCACCAGATACGGAATTCCGCCGACGTCCGAGGCAATGACAGGGACTCCCGCGCTCCATGCTTCCAGAATCACAATCCCGAACGGCTCGTGAAGTGAGGGCAGGGCGAACACGTCGGCGGCGGAATAGGCCGCCGTCAGTTCGGGAGAATCGGGGGAAAGTCCGGGAATCACGGTCGTGCGTCCCGCAAGATTCCGCCTTGTGATTTCCGATTTGAGCTTTTCATAATACCAGAGTGCCGTGGGGGCGCCGATCAGCACAAGATGCCATTCCGTTCCCAGACGCTCCAGAACATCCAGCAGCGCCAGCTGATTCTTCTGATAGTCGATGCGCGAAACGGAAAGCAGAATTCTGTGTCCCGGCGGAATCGAATGCTGTTTGCGGAAATCAAGTTTCGGCGGAAGGGAAAACTTGTCCGGGTCGACGCCGTTCGGAAGGTATTCCACAGGTTTCCCCGGATAGCGGTTTCGCGTCGGTTCGAGCTCGTTCCGGCCCACGCAGATCAGACCGTCGGCGTCCCCGAGAAAGTCGCTGCGCAGATGCAGGATCCGGTCGAGCACGGCGCCGTATTTCACCGTATGCCGGAGCGGTTTCAGCATTTCGGCCATTTCGTTTGCCGGGACATCGAAGCATCCGCCGTGGAAGCTGATCACATAGGGGATTCCTCGGCGTTTTGCGGCCAGCCGGACCGTTCCCGCGATCCGTCCCATGGTGTGGCAGTGCAGAAGATCGAATTTTCCGTGCTCCAGATATTTTTCAAGTGCGGGAACACACGGATTCCCGCCTTTCTTGTCCAGTGCGCGGATTTTTGCTTCCGTCAGGGGAAAATACGGATAGAAATAGTCGAAGCGGCGGACGGGGATCCCCCCGATTTCCTCGGATCCCGTGCGGTCAAGCGCCTGGGTCGCGAGAATTTCGACCGGATTTCCGAGCGCGCGGAGCGTTCGGACTGTATTCCACACAACGCTTTCCGTGCCGCCCCATTCGGAAAAAGTGAACCTTCGGATGACATGCGCCGTTTCGATCATAAAAGAATTATCCTTTCGAAGCTGGCATAAAATAGCATGGTTCGCGCCGGAAAGCAACCTTCCGGAAATTTTTTCCGGATGCCCTCTTGACATTTCCGGCGTCTTGTGTTATAATATAACTGGACTAGGGCAGTTTGAAGAACAGCAAAGGAATTCGGGGCGATGGCGGAAAATTCACCGGGACTGATCGGAAAGGTGCGGGACGCGCTGGCGGAGGAGATCCGTTCCGGCGTGCTGGCGTCCGGCAGCAAACTCCCGGGCGAACGCAAGCTGGCGGAACGGTTCGGCACAAGCCGCGGGACGATTCTGGAGGCGATGAACCTTCTGGAGTCTCAGAACCTGATTGAGCGGCTTCCGCGGAGCGGCAGCTACGTTGCGCCGCCTCACCGGAGGTTCGCGATTGCATTCCCGGGGGACAATCTTCCGTTCGAGAAGGCGTACACCGTGGAGAACTGGGGAATTGTGACGGAAGTGTTCCGGGGTGTTCTTGCGGAAGCGGCGGCCACCGATTCCGAGGCGATTCTTCTTTATTTCAAGATGACGGAAGACCCTGTGGAACTGAACCGTCAGCTGAGACGCCTTTCCGGGTTTGACGCTGCGGTGTTCCTGGATTCGAACCAGCTGGATCCGCTGCGGAAACTTTTGCGGGAACAGAGAATTCCATTTTCGAAAATGACGGGCGGTCCTGATTCCCGGGATGTCCTTGCTGAACCGGATATCGTCGGCAATTTTGCTGTTCTCTGCAGGGAAACGTTCCGGCGCGGCTATCGGCGCGTGAGCGTGATCGGAAATTTCAGCGATCAGGGAGAGTGGAAAAAGAAATTCGGACTGTTTGAATCCGCGGCGAAGAAGACCGGACTGGCGGTTTTCGATGTCGTTCCCGATGTGAATCCTGAACGGCTCCGTAGTCTGAAAGCAGGAACCGACGCGGTTTACTGTGCGAACTCGGACCTGATTCCGGAATTTTACCGCGTCTGCCGGGAGTGTGGACTGGTTCCCGGACGCGACTTCGGATTGTTCGCGTATGCGTCCGGGATCACGTTTGCGAATCTGTATCCGGCGCTTTCGTATCTGAATATCGGGCATGTGGAGCTGGGGCGGATGTGCTGCCGGGGGCTGATGAACATTCTGAATGGAAAGAGGTCGGAACATATCCTTGTTCATGGTGAATTGATAAAAGGCGAAACTCTTTGAAAACTGTTAAACGGAAAGGACGAATCATGGGAACAGAGGGAAAACGATTGAACGTGCGGGCTCGATTTTTTACATTGATCGAGCTTCTGGTCGTGATTGCCATCATAGCGATTCTGGCAGGGCTTCTTCTGCCTGCGCTGAATGCGGCAAGGGAAAAGGGACGTTCCGCCGCATGTCAGTCAAATATCAAACAGCAGGGAACGAATTTCCTGATGTATTCCATGAACTATGATGATTTTGCCGTTGCGGCATTCTGGTATCCGGGAGGATGTACCGTTCAGAAGACCGTATTCTGGTATCAGCACACGATTGACAGTCCTGATCCGACTCAAGTGGCTCCAACGAGCAAACACAGGCTTCTTTATTGTCCTTCCGATCAGACTCCGAGTTTGCTTATCAACAATGGGTGGGGAACGGCTTATGCGAATGCGCATAAAGACTGGAAAATCAGTTACCGATATTCAGTCTCCTGCGGTTTCTGTTCAGGTACTCCATATATGAATATATTAAAGACAACACGCTGCATGTTTTCTCCGTCAAGATCCATTCTGATGACAGACGGCGAAAAAAGCACCAGCGCCGGTGATGTCAATGTGACCATGGAGCTTGGGAGGTATATTTCTTCCGATCCCAATGCCAGTTCCCTGAAAAGAATTTCAGTCCGTCATGGAAACAAAGGAAACTATCTTCTGCTGGATGGACATGCGGTATCTGAAAACAAATATCGTTTGAATGCCGGGGATTACCATTCTCCTGCACAAAGATAAAGGCATTGTCTTTTTTTTATGAAGCAAAGATGACAGTTCAACCTTCTGACTGATTTTCTCTCATTTTCGCGGAACAGAACCGGACTGTTTCATCAAATGAGGGGTAAAAAGACGGAAACGTCAAGATCGCAAACAACAATAACGGGAAGGATTTTTCCAAGATGAGAAGAATGATGATCCTTGCGGTGCTGTCCTTTTGCGCCGCATTCTGCAAGGCGGAAGACTTTCATGCGGGAGTCTACATTTACGATTACACCATGATTTCCTGTGCAAAGGCAAATGAAGAGGATCTGTATAAGTTCGTAGAAAAACACTTCAAGATCCTGAAAAAGAACGGAGTCGAAGTCATTCATCTGACGGTGAACAACGGTTCCAAAAAAGAATATTTCAAAAATATTTTCCTGCCGCTGCTGGAAAAGTACGGCATCAAGGCATATCTGCAGCTTGATTTTGCCTATTATTTCCCCGGACCGGATTGGACGGAGAAACATGAGAATCAGCAGGCGGAACAGGCTGGAAAATTCATTCAGCAGTTTCAGGGGAATCCATGGATTCTCGGTTTTTCCATCAGAGAGGAAATCGATGATGCAAATGTCCACGGCATGGCCCGATATTATCAGAAGATTCTTCAATATGCTCCCGGGACAAAAATTTTAACTGTTCACAGCGGCCTCGGCCCTGCAAAGGATCAGCCTGTTCCCGACCCCTCTTTCTTCGGTACGGACCGCTACTGCTTCTGGTGGGAGTTTTCCGGAAACGGATATCTCGCCAGTCCGTCATTTTCTCTGAACTGGCTTCGTCAGGAGGCTGCATCATATCATGCCGAAGCCGCAAAGCGGGGCGCGGATTTTGTCTTCGTGTCGACGCAGGGCGGACTTATAATCGGGGCGCGAGGCATAGAAAATCTTGCTCTGAAATCACGGCCGGAACTCAAAAACAAGATATTGAAGTTTGCGCAGGAAAACAGATTCGGCTGGACCAGGGAGCAGATCGGCGGCAAAGAACTCATCTGGGTTTGGAAATATTACCGGATGCCGGAAAACTGTCTCCGAGCGACAATCTGGACGGGGGTGCTCGAAGGTGCAAAATGCGTTCTGTTCTGGAGTTACGTTCCAGTTTCCACGAAAGAGACCGGGCTTGCTCCAGGCGAGGCCATGCTGAATCGGCTTGATTCCAGGAAGAGAAACAAGGGCGAATATTCATATTTTACCCTTGCAGGACGTCCGGGCGCAGCCAATCCGCAGCTCGAAGAATTCGCTGAAACAGCCGCAGAACTGAAGCCGTTTGCAAGATTGATCGGGAAAATGAGCAAATGTCCCGATTCTCCCGTCTGCTGCAGGAAATCAAATCAGCATTTCAATCGTTCCTTCAGCATTCCTTCATACAAAGGCCGAGTAATCGTCCTTCACAATGCGGATGTCGGAACATGGCCGTGCAACAGCAAATATTTCTTTTCGGATCAGGATACCGTACGCATCGACAAGACTGGAAACCTTGTCGGATACCAGCCGAAAAAGACCCCGGCCAAGGTTTCCTTTACCGTAAAAACGACTCCCGTGGAATATGTGTTCAGTTTTGCGGATGGGAAAAAACTGAATGCTGAAAACGGCTGTTACAGTTTGGAAATTGCTCCGGGAAGCGGGACGTTCATCTTTGCGGGAACGGAAACGGAATTCAAGAAGCTTTTATCTGAAATCCGAGTTCCGTAAACAGGAATTCCATCGGAATCAAAAACCGATTTGATGAGGGCTGCGCGGATATTCCCGGCAGTCCTGCAGCTCGACAACAATGAACCTGATGCAATCTCTTTTGCGGGGAGCGGAACTTTTCCGCCCCCCGCGTTCCCTTCCCTTGAAAAATCCCGTGTGCATGATATATTTTCGCTTTGCAAAAGCTTGCCGGAACCCCCAACAAAAGCTGAATCATGAACTTTGTGAGAATGGCAGAGACAAAAAATGAATGAGAAAACTCAACCTGAATCCGTGTCCGCCGTTCGTGCGGACGGCATGAGAGTCCCTGCCGGGAAATGGCGCGGGCTGACGCTGGCCATGCTCGCCACAATCCTGTGGGCAAGCTATTATCCGGCCGCCCGCTTCCTCTTCGGAACGGAGGCCGACAAATGCGATCCCTATGAACTTTCCCTGATCCGGTCCGCAATTTCGACCCTGTTCTTCCTGCCGTTCGTCCTGTTCTCCGCTTCCCGGAGAAGAGAGGCGCCCGCCCTGCTGAAACGGGAATGGAAGACTCTCCTCTTCCTCGCGCTGACGGGCATCGTGATGCAGGGCGTCCTGGTCTTCGTGAGCCTGAAATATACCACGGCCGCGCGGGGATCCCTGATGGCCAACGCCTCCCCGATCTTCACGGTCATCGCTGCCTGGCTCTGGCTGAAGGAAAAAATCACGCCCCGGATGCTGACCGGAATGTGCATGGGATTCGCCGGAATCGTGCTCGTCATGCTTTCCAAAAGCCAGGATGCGTTTCTGGACCCCGGAAAAAGCACTTTCGTCGGAGATATGCTGGCGCTCCTTTCCGGCGTCTGCTGGGCGCTGTACACGGTCGGCGGCAGCAGAATCGTAAAACAGTATGACACATGGACCGTCACCATGTTCGTGTTCGCGCTCGGGACCCTGATGCTTCCGTTCGTCATGCTTGCGGCAGGGAGTCCGTTCGACTTCCGGCTGACGTCGCGGCTGTGGATCGGCATGACCTACATGGGAATTTTCACGGGCGGACTTGCGTTCTGCCTCTGGTTCCTGGCGCTGAAATTCGTTTCTGCCTCGGAACTGGGGTCGTTCGGATATCTTTCCGCCCTGCTGGCCGCACTGTTTTCCGTTCTGCTCCTTCATGAACGGATCACGCTCTTTTTCATTGCGTCGGCACTGCTTGCGGTGTTCGGCGTGGCGCTGATGGTCCGCACGGGGAAAAGTAAAAAAGTAAAAAAGTAAAAAAGTAGGCTCTGTTCTGCATGATGACTGATTTTAATGCATTTTCAATGGGCTGCTCGCCCCTTGAACCCTCGGCAGGACTCAAAGAGCCCTGCACCCTGCGCAAAAATTCAATTTTTGCGCTCGTTTTTTGTCGACGCATGTCGACCAGGGGGCAAACCTCCGTTTTTTCCCATGGACCCCCGAATCCCTGAAAAAAACAGTCAACGTTTAGTACACAGCCAAAAAGTAAAAAAGTAAAAAAGTAAAAAAGTAAAAAAGTAAAAGAGTAAAAAAGTAAAAAAGTAAAACTGAATTTTCCAGTGCCCCGCATTCTCCGTTCTTGAAAAATCTCCGCCGCATGATATATTATGACTTTGTATAAGAACTTAACAAAGCCGGAACCGAAAACGAAAGCTTTCATCATGAACTTTGAACTCGAACCGGTCCTTGCAAAACTCGGAATCCCCGAACAGTACAGACCCGCCCTCGGCGAAGGCTGGGACGGCACGCTCCATTCCGATGAATTCCTCCATCCCGAAAATCTCCGGAAAAACGCAGAAACCGCACAATTCCAGCCCGACAAAATCGAACGGCTCCTCTCCTTTGCCGCGAAAATCGAAGCTGTTCCGGAGGCGAAAGCCCTGATCTGCCACGAATCCCGCACCCTCCGCGAACTTGATCCCGGGAAAATGACGCAATGGCCCGAAATCATCCCGTTCTTCGGAACCGATTCCGGAATGTTCCACCTGATTGCAGGACTTTCCCTTGTGCCGGATTATCCCCTTGCCGCGAAACGTTTCCGCTATCCGGAAAAATACGCGCTTCAGGCTGCCGCGCGCTTCCCCACGCTCACCGTGTTCTTTGCTGAGAATTACGGCGGCGCGTTCGGAGTCCTGCCGAAATCGCTCGTCTGGATGCGCCATTACAAGAACGGCACGCATTTCCGCGTGGGCCGCTTCGACTATCAGGACATGTTCTATCCGCCGGACTGGCCGCTCTTGTTCCGCTCGCGCACGACCGGAAAATACGCGCTGCTCTGCAATGATGGTCTGCCGTTCGGCCACGACCTCCAGATGCTCCGTCGGAACCATCCGGAATCGGAGGCGGCCGGGAAGACTGTGCTGGAAGAAAACGGTCTCTGCTGGCGCGGTACGGGCGTTTCGCTTGCCGGCAATGTTCTCCCCTCGCCGCTGCGCACGCTCGAAAAGGCCGAATGGGAATGCCTTGTCCATCCCGGAAGCCATACGGCGGCGATCCACATTCCCGGAGGCGGAGGGATGACTCCGCAGCTCGCCCGGGAAAGTCTGAAGGAAGCCGAAGAGTTCTTCCGGAAATACCGTGCGCCGGTGAGCGCGTTCACATGCGTCACATGGATCCTGAATCCGGAGCTTGCCGCCATGCTTCCGGGATCGAATATTTCAAGGTTTGCGGAACTTGGAATTCCGTTTCCCGTTTCCTCGTCGGAAAAGGGCGTGGACGGGCTTTATTTCGTGTTCGGGCGCGACGGCGGCGACCTCAGGACGTATCCGCGGGACAATTCGCTGCGGAAGGCGATGATGTCGATTCTCGACTCCGGACGCCTTCTGCGCTCGGGCGGAATGATCGTTCCGACTGAAACAGTCTGAAACTCAAAAAGGAGATCCGATATGATGAACAACGTCCCGAATGTCTGGAACAACGTGCACGGCGGAAACTGGAGCGAATATTTCCGCACGGAAGGCGCAAGACGGTTCCGTCTGTTTGCGGAACTTCCCGCCGGATCGAAACAGGAATGGAATGCGCACCGCGCGTTTCTTCGGAAGAACATCTGGAAGAATCTGGGCGTGACGTACGATCATGCCCTCCCGCTCAAATTCAGGAAGACGGGAACGGTGCGGCTGGACGGCTACTCCATCGAAAAGGTGGTCTACCAGAGCCGCAAAGACTTTTTCGTGACGGCGGTCCTTTACATTCCCGCGGGAAAGGGACCGTTCCCCGCGGTCATCAACATGCACGGACACAACAGACAGGGCAAGATATGCGACTATGTTCAGAAATGCGGACACACGCTCGCGAAGAACGGATACGTCTGTCTGTGCGTGGACGCTTTCGGATCGGGCGAACGCGCACTTCATCATGGCGAATTCGAATACCACGGGAGCACGCTGGCGGCATCGCTGCTGAACATCGGCGAAACGCTGATGGGCTGCCAGGTCGTCGACAACATGCGCGGAGTCGACCTTCTGTGCTCGCTGCCGTTCGTGGACAGGACGAAGATCGGAGCGACAGGCGCCTCGGGCGGCGGCAACCAGACGATGTGGCTTTCCGCCATGGACGACCGCGTGGCGGCCGCCGTGCCCGTGGTGAACGTGGGCACGTTCGAAAGCTATGTGCGTTCCTGCAACTGCTTCTGCGAGCTTCTGCCGAACGGCTTCACGTTTACGGAAGAGTCGGGAATCCTTGCGCTTTCCGCGCCGCGGGCTCTCAAGATCTGCAGCGCGCTCTACGACAGCTGCGACGCCTTCCTGCCCTCGGAGATGCTCCGTTCGTTCGAGAACGCCCGGAAGGTCTATCAGCTTCTGGATTCGGACACGAAGCTTGCCTATCAGATTTTCAATACGGTGCACGGGTATCATCCGCCGATGCGGGAAGCCATGCTCGGCTGGTTCGACCTGCATCTGAAACACAAAGGCACGGGTGCTCCGAAGATGGAAATTCCCTTCGAAATCGTTCCGGAAGAAAAGCTGATGTGTTTCCCGAAGGGGAAGCGTCCGGAGGAAGTCCGGAGCATTGCGGAACACTGCCGGATCGAGGGAACGAAACTCCTTTCCATCATGAAAAAGACGAACTCGTTCCGGCGCTCGGAAAAGATTGCAGAACTCAAGTCGATTCTGAAAATTTCGAGTCCGCTGACGGTCGTCCGGTTTGCGGAGCACAACAGAAGTGCGGAAGGCTGGCGGAGATTCAC
>CAZHPP010000068.1:0-12266 GCA_964534535.1 uncultured Victivallales bacterium
GGAGGAGCTGCCCGCGAACTGAGCGTCGGAATGCATTCTGCCCATGGTGTCGGTCATGCCGTAGGAAGAGGGGCCGGCGGCCATGTTGTCAGGATGAAGCGTTCTGCCCGTCCCGCCGCCGGATGCGACGGAGAAGAAGGGCTTTCCGGCTTCGAGGCGCTCTTTCTTGTATGTGCCCATGACGGGGTGCTGGAAGCGGGTGGGGTTGGTCGAGTTGCCGGTGATGGCGATATCGACGTCCTCGTGCCACATGATGGCCACGCCTTCGCGGACTTCATCGGCGCCGTAGCAGCGGACTTTGGCGCGCTCGTTCTTGGAGTAGGCTTTTTCCTTGGTGACGGTGAGCTTGCCGGAATAGTAGTCGAACTTGGTCTCGACGTGGGTGAAGCCGTTGATGCGGGAGATGATTTCGGCGGCGTCCTTGCCGAGTCCGTTGAGGATCACATGGAGCGGAGTCTTGCGGACCTTGTTGGCGGACTTGACGATTCCGATGGCGCCTTCAGCGGCGGCAAAGGATTCGTGTCCGGCGCAGAAGGCGAAGCATTTCGTCTTTTCGCTGAGGAGCATGCTGGCGAGGTTGCCGTGTCCGAGACCGACCTTGCGGTCGTCGGCGACGGAGCCGGGGATGCAGAAGCTCTGGAGGCCTTCGCCGATGGTCTTGGCGATTTCGCATGCGTTGGTCTGGCCGCGCTTGATGGCGACGGCCGCGCCGACGAGATAGGCCCAGCAGGCGTTGTCGAAGCAGATGGGCTGGATGTCGCGCACGCGCTGGATGATGTCCAGACCTTTGGACTTTGTGATTTTTTCGGCTTCTTCAAGCGACTTGATTCCGTTCGCATTGAGGAACTTGTTGATCTGGTCGATTCTGCGCTCGTAGTTTTCAAAAATTGCCATGATGACGTCTCCTTATGCCTTGCGCGGATTGATGACTTTGACGGCATCGGCGAAACGGCCGTAGGTCTTCTGGAACTTGGCCACAAAGTCCTTGACGGACATCTTCTCGAGGTCCGCGGGGGTGGACTTGTTCACGAATTCCATCATCTTGCCGAGGTTCACGAACTGGTATCCGATGACCTTGTCCTCTTCGTCGAGGGCGAGTCCGGTCACATAGCCTTCGGCCATTTCGAGGTAGCGCACGCCCTTTTCGGCGGTGCTGTACATGGTTCCGGTGATGGAGCGGAGCTGCTTGAGGTCTTCGAGTCCGGCGCCGATCGGCAGGCCGCCTTCGGAGAAGGCCGTCTGGGTGCGTCCGTAGACGATCTGGAGGAAGAGTTCGCGCATGGCGGTGTTGATGGCGTCGCAGACGAGGTCCGTGTTGAGGGCTTCGAGGACGGTCTTGCCGGGGAGGATTTCGGCGGCCATGGCGGCGGAATGGGTCATGCCGCTGCATCCGATGGTTTCAACCAGGGCTTCCTGGATGATGCCGTTCTTCACGTTGAGCGTGAGTTTGCATGCGCCCTGCTGGGGTGCGCACCAGCCGACGCCGTGCGTCAGTCCGGAAATGTCCTTGATCTCTTTGGCATAAACCCATTTTCCCTCTTCGGGAATGGGTGCGGGCGGGTTCTTCGGGCCCTTTGCCACGCAAGCCATCGTTTCGACTTCGTGAGTAAACTGCATAGTCCTTCTCCATGGTTAGAGGATTGGTTGCAAATCCATGAAATTTACACGGCGAACGGTCAAAATTCAAGTCCGGCGCGAAAAATCCGCGGATTATTTCAGAGGGACCTGAATTGAATCGGAATTGAATCGGTCAGCGCGCAATGCGTGCGCGGGGGATGCCGCAGAAGCGGACTTCCAGAATCACTGTGCTCAATGATATTTATAAGCTTGTCGCAGGCCCTCATGCCCAGTTCATACGGGTGCTGGTCGACCGTTGTCATTTGAACCGCAGAATGATGAAAATTCAGATTGCCATAACCGGTAACAGATATCTGTTCAGGTATTCTGACGTTCATATCCCTCAGAGTATGATATGCATGAAAAGCCGCGATGTCGGTCAGCGCCATGATTGCGGTCGTCTTCGGAAATTTTCTGAGAATATTTTTGCAAAGCGTCTCCTTGAAAACCTGTCCCTGAATTCCCCGGACAATGAACAGACGGCTGCGCACGTTTCCGATTCCGGTGTCGTCGAGGCACTTGAGTTTGAAAAAAATCAGCAAATCACAGACGAAATGAAATCTTGAAGAAGGAGAATCGATAATGCTTTCCCGAAGCAGTGAAAAAGGGATTCAAGGAAGATCTTGCATGCTTCGGGAACTGAACAGCGGAGGAAAGATTCTTTCAGGGCAGTTTGCGGCAATCATGTATCCTGACATTCTTTGATCACGAAGCATGACATTGAAAAAATTCCAGCCCAAATGCTGCATTCAGAATGGGGCAATCAGGAATTCTGCCCATGTCAGGTTGTCCGGCTTTTCGGGAGAAGCCGATTGACCAGCTCGGTGGGAATCTTGATCTGAACAGCTTTCCCAGGTTCTCCATTCTTCAGGAGATCCATCATGACATGAACGGCAGCCTCTCCCATGTGCCATGGATGCTGATCCACGGTGGGAATGTTGTAAAGGTCGCTGATCCCGTGAATATTGCCGAACCCGCTGAGTCCGATTCCGGACGGCATCTCGATATGGAGTGCGCGGAAGAGCTTCATCAGTTCAAAGACCAGATCGTCGCTGTCCGTGACAATGAAGTCCAGCTTCGGCCAGCGTGCGCGCATCCGTAGAAACGCATTTTCCACATCATAACCGGTCTTGTCAGTCAGCAGGAACAGACGCTCATCCGGGGAAGAAAATCCGGAATCTTTCAATGCATCGGCAAATCCTGCCCTGCGGAGCGCACGGTGCTTGGCCGGCATGGTCAATACTGCTATCTCCTTCCGGCCTGAAGCGATCACGCTCTTCATCATGCTGAACGCAGCTCCGTAATTGTCGCAGACAACGCTGTGATACCGCATGTTGCTGTCGTCCGGCGGCATAAGGTCCAGATAGACTGCCGGTTTTGGAAAATCGGAGGGAAGCGCGCCATAATCCATTACAAAGACACCTTTGCATTCCGATGAAGCCAGTTTGTTCAGACATTCGACAAGCTTGTCCGCGGATGGTGTGAACGGCACGACGCAGTAATCAAAGCGGAGTGCGCACTGGCTGATGCCTTCGAGGATCTGCGAGGTATAAAGGTGCCGCAGGTTCGTAAACGCCGCAAAGAATCCGGCCGGGAATACACGCTTCCTCCTGACGACGGTGCCGGCTCCGCGTCCTTTGCGTTCCAGCAGACCCTCGGCAGCAAGAATCGACATGGCCTTGTTTGCCGTCAGGCGTGAAACATGATAACGTTCCGTCAGTTCGTATTCCGAAGGGAAATGGTCACCGATCCGGCAGTCGGAGTCTGCCAGTTCTTTTCTGAGGCGTTCCGTCAGTTCATCTATTTTATTCATTGTGTTCTTTCAGGTGTTGGCGAATGTATTATACTGCCGGAACGGGTGAAATGCCAGTTTCAATTTCAAAAAAAACGCCTTCAGAAAGTTCCGGCCTGTCATTGTATTTTCCTGACAGTGAGATGCGCAAGCTGCATCCAGGCGCACTCAGCGTCTGTGACTTTGACGGTCCGCAGTGAAATTTTCACTTTGCCGGGAACACCGATGCTGACTCTGCCGAGCATGGAAAACGCCTGCGGATAATATTTCCCGACCGGAGGCCATGCCGCAGTCAGTTCGGTTTCAATCTTTTCCTGGCCGAAAACAAGTTCAACCCGTCTTCCGCCGAGCCACGGATGTGAATGTTTCTCCGAACAGGTTTCACACAGGACGTCGTATTCCCCGGCTTCCGGAAAAAAGGCTTCCCATACGATCCGGTCGTCCGGATTTTCCCAGCAGCTGAGATTCCCGTTCGAAATGACCATGTGTCTGCCCGCAAGGGAAATGACTCCGTCGGCGCTGATATTCTTTCTGAATTCACATGCTCCGTCTGCCGCTGTCTTGAGTTTTCCGCGCGACGCAGGCAGCTCCAGCTGTCCGTTCTGGGCGATCAGCTCCTGACTGATCTCAGGAACCGCTTCGAAACGCACCTCGACATTCTGCAAAGCGGGAGTTCCGCTGAAATCCAGAGTCATGAAATCGCCGTCCATGGAGGACGGCACGTCCGCTGAAACGATCCGGCCCTTGATTCCGGCCAGTCTGACATGTCCCGAAGCCGGTTTCTTCGGGTAGAAATGAAGCGATTTTTCTTCGGCCAGCACATAGGCGCAGGGTAGCGGCTGCGGGAATGGATTGCCTGCCGCGGCGCAGACAGGATACCCGTTTTTGCGATGCCAGTCAGCTGTTTCACCGAGTATCCGGACTGACTCATCCGGGAACGTCCCGTCGGG
The DNA here is from genome assembly GCA_964534535.1 of uncultured Victivallales bacterium. Taxonomy (GTDB): domain Bacteria; phylum Verrucomicrobiota; class Lentisphaeria; order Victivallales; family UBA1829; genus CAZHPP01. The sequence goes on from CAZHPP010000068.1 coordinate 4,360, forward strand.
TTTCGGACCGATGTTCAGAAGCAGATTCGCCTTGACTTCGGCACAGGCAAGGAGCCGTTTTATGATATCCTGCGAAGATTTCCAGTTATGGTCGTTTTGCTTGTAGCCCCATGTATCGTTCAGGGTAACAGGCGATTCCACCATTCTGAACTTGCCTTCGGAGGCGCCCGGAGTCTGATTGTCCCCGAGCGAGCTGTAATCCTCGCATCCGTTGCCTATCCTGCCGTTGATGAGGCAGTCGGGCTGGAGACGGTGCACCAGCTCGCGGAGTTTTACGCTGTACTCTTTTTCCATATCCAGCGGACAGTCGAACCATATCACATGGATTTTTCCGTAACGGGTAAGCAGTTCGGTGAGCTGGGGCATGACTTTTCCCTCGAAATACAGGCTGAAGTGTTTTTTCTTGGACATGTCCGGGTAGTCCCAGTCGTTGCCCCAGGAAGCGCCGAAGTTGTCCGGTCCGCGGTTGGGGTCTCCGCCGAACGGTTCGTGCCAGTCCAGATATTGTGAATAGTAGAGACCGAGCTTCACGCCGTACTTTTCACAGGATTCCGCCAGATCGGCGAGCGGGTCGTGATGATACGGAGTCGCATCGAAGATATTGAACGGGCTGACTTCGGAGCGGTACATTGCAAAGCCTTCGTGATGTTTTGCTGTGAAGATCATATACTTCATGCCCGCGTCGCGGAAGCGGCGCACCCATTCGTCAGCATTGAATTTTACTGGATTGAACTGAGACGCAAGCCGTTCGTATTCGGAGTTCGGAATGCGGAATCTGGACTGAAGCCACTCGCCGATATATTCCGTTTCCGCGCCTTTCCATACTCCGCCCGGCACCGAATACAGTCCCCAGTGAACGATTGCGCCGAATCCGGCGCTGCGAAACCATTGCACATCCATACAGCAAAAGCCCCTGTTTTTTTCAATTAAGTTCAGAACGTCCTGAAGTGATCCAGCATCATGGAGGAATCGCGGTCATTCAGATGAACCGCGTCCTTGCGAAGCAGCGGGAATGCGGCCGTGTACGGAAGCATCCGTCCGCTCAGGAGAATCTCCATCCGCACATATACGACCGGATCAGCTGATGCGCCGGGAGTTATGGCGGCTTCGCAGCAGGACTCCCTTGGACAGAAGACGGCGCTTCCGGCCGTCCAGCCCTCCGGTACGGAAAATCGCACTCTGAGCAGAGCCAGTTCGGATGTGTTCATTCCGCCTCTGAGAGTCATTCTGAGCTGTCTGCCAGGTTCGATGAACGGGCCGTTTTCAAATTTCAGAGCGAGCCACCCCCACGGCATGTCGAATGTCATCTCGAAAGGATGCTTCTGTTCCATGAAGCGGCCATGGAATATTTTCCTGTCTTCACTCATGGAAAGTTTTTCCGGCAGCTCGGACTTCCCGTCCGTGAACCGCATCAGCCCGCGGTCCTGCATGGACGCAAGTTCGGCGCAGCGCACAACGCGTCCGGTCAGTTCGGCAAGAGTCCGCGGTATTCCTCCCGGACACGTCCGGCATACATTGTCGACTGCGCATGTCACGATGCCGTCGCCGATCGGGTCGAGCCATTCGTCCGGGATGCCGCTCCGGCCGGAAATGATTCCGAGCACGGCTCCGGCCGTTCCGCCTGTGCAGTCGGCGTCGTCGCCGCAGTTGACCGCCGATGCGATGCTCTTCCCGAAATCGCCTTCACCGTAAAGCAGTCCTAGGACCATGAACCCGACATTGCCGGGAGCCTGAAACCATCCGAGATCCGATGTCTCCTTGACAATTATGCTGCGCGCCTCCTCCAGAGTGAGCTTCAGCGCACGGCATTTCCGCGCCAGCCTTACGGTCTGCGCAATCCGGCAGTCTTCCGGGATGAACGAGAGGCCGGTTTCGATCAGTCCGGTTGTATCCTTCTCAACGAATGCGGCAGATTCCATTGCCGCAGTGAAAAGTTCCGCAAAGATGCCCTCGCCGCAATGGTCGCAGCAGGCATCGGCATAAGCGGCCCTGACGGCATAATCGGGAGCCCCCGGGAAAAGACATGCCCATATTTCGCTGCGTATCCATGCGCCGTTGCTCCATTTCCAGCGGTCGTTGCAGCATGAGCCGGAAAGCGGCGGCATGAGCCCGAGCCTGATATTGTTCCGGCATACTCCGTATTCGTTCCATGGCCCGGTCACCAGATCGCTCCAGTATTCGGCAAGGATGCGCTCATTGACGTTCAGCGCTCCGTATTTTTCCACAGCGAGAAGCCATATCAGCTGAAGGTCAAGGTCATCATTCGGGAGACTTGCGCCTTTTATGGACGGAGGATATTTTTTCGCGTGATTGAACTGTGTTTTCCATTCATAAGGTGCTCCGAGAGTTCCGCCGGCGGCTTTGCCGCACCAGCAGCCATATACCTTGTCCCGGTATTCTTCCCTGTTCATGCTGGGGAAATCTGATTTCATGGCTGCGGTTCCTTGTTTCGCATCTGTTATTCTGCGGTCAGGAACAGTTCAATCACAGGAACCGTGTCCGAAGGCGGCAGAGGAGGCAGCACCAGCGTCTGAGTATCCGGAGGCACTGACGGCGCCATGTTCCCGTGCGGAACTCCCTGCGGACGCATCAGAATTTCGCTGTGGTCGCCGAGCAGACGTGCGAAACGCACCTTTCCGGAAAGTTTCGGCAGATGCAGGAACTTTACAGGATAATCCATGATGTGCACATACAGGCGGTTTGTCTTCTTATTGTACGTATAGCGGCATCTGTCCGGCTCCGGAAGTTCCGACGGTGCGGCGCCGCATCCGTAAATGGACTCTCTGTTGCGGTCCATCCATCGATGGAAATATTCGAGGGATGCAATCGTCCTGAAATCCATCTCGCCTCTTGCGGTGGGGCCTGCGTTCATCAGCAGGTTTCCGCCGCGGCTGACATGGTCAATCAGCATTGAGACCAGCTGCTTCTCCGTTTTCCAACCTGTTTCATCGCGGAAATACCCCCATGAGCCTGAGAAGGTCTGACAGCCCTCCCAGTCCAGCGGTTTTCCTGAAGCATCGCACGGCGGCGCAAGCGGGACATACTGTTCCGGCGAGACGAAGTCGCCCGCGCCGTCCAGTCCGAGACGGTTGTCGATCAGCACATCGGGCTGAAGTCTGCGGACCAGTGCCAGGAGTTCCTCGGCTTCCCAGTCCTTCGGACCTTTTCCGCCCGGTCGGTCATAGGTGAAATCGAACCACAGCACATCGATCTTCCCGTAATTTGTGAGAAGTTCTGTCACCTGGTTCCGCATATATTCGCAGTAGCGGTGCTGGCTGCGGTTCCTGTTGAGTTCCTCCCAGTTGCCGTCGCGCAGCGGGTGATTGTCGTCCACAGTGAAATCCGGGTGATGCCAGTCCAGAAGCGAATAGTAAAGGCCGACGCGGAGTCCCTCGTTCCGGAAGGCGTCCACGATTTCCCGGACGTAATCACGTTTGGCCTTGTATGCGGTGAATTTCGTATCCCACATGCAGAACCCCTCATGATGCTTTGCCGTGAAGACAAAGTATTTCATTCCGGCTTTCCGCGCCGCATGCGCCCATTCGGCGGCATCGAACCTGTCCGGGTCGAAGAATTCCTGATATTTTTCATAGACATCCGGCGGCATCTTTTCCGTGGACATCACCCATTCATGGCGCGCCGGGATGCTGTACAATCCCCAGTGAACAAACATGCCGAAGCGCGCCTCGCGCCACCAGGAGGGATCCCCGTGCTGGAAACTGCGGCTGGAACTCATGTGAAACTTCGATCCTTCTGTTATTTTCCGTAAACTTCGATTTCGGCTATCATCGTGTTTTTTCCGCGGCGTTCAGTGACAAGCACGCGCATCCTGTCGGTTGTCACAGGCGTGAATTTGAATTCTATCTGCGGGCCGGAGGCGTTGCTGACGGAAGCTGCGGTCTTCCAGACTCCGCCGCTCCAGACCTGGGCTTCGCAGGCACCGATGGAATTCATCATGGGAAAAACCATAATTCTGCCGACTGTGACAGGCTTCGGAAATTCTATTTCTATCCAGTCCGGGAGGACGGCACCGGTCTGCGTCTTGAAAAACGTCCTTTCATCAGATTTGTCGCCGAGATTCACGCCGTCAGTGACATGCCACAGGGTGTTGTCAGCGCGCTGATTCAGCCAGAAGTTGCTTGAGGCTTTCAGTTTCAGACTGTCGTGTTCAAACATCTGGAAAGCCAGGTTTCCCGGTTTCCGACGTTTTGCGTTGGCCGCGGCGATTTCAGCTTCGACTTCGGCGACGTTGCGGAGTCCGCAGCGGTCAGGACTGGTCGTATAGACATGCACGTCGAAGTTCTTGAATCTGTCGCTGAACCTGCCGTTCCGAGCTGTTATTTCGCGTCCCTCGCGCCAGACCTGGAGTTTGCGTCCTCCGAGTTCCGGGAAGTTGAATTCATGCGTGAACTCCCCGGGACTGACCGAGGCAGCGAAGATCCAGAGATCGCCACCATTTCTTTTGATCATGGTGCGCAGTTTTCCCGACTTCAATCCGCCGGGCTGATCATCAAGGGCCAGGACATCCTGAAGGGCTGCGAACTCACGGCCTGTTTCCGGCATTCCGATCCACAGTTCCGGATAATGCTCGGTTGTCCGGTTGTAGAACAGGATGCCGCGTCCGCCCATGACTGCCGTCATGAGAAACTGAGTCCGTATTTCATCGAAGGTCGGGATGCGGCTGTTCATGCTTCCCCAGTCGCCGTAATTGAAGCCCTGCTGAAGATAGATTATGGATTGCGGATTCCTGTGCCCGGCGTTGAATTCCGTCAGCGCGTCCATCGTGGCGGCGATTCTTCCGAACCCGGACCTCGGATTTCCTTTTTCAGGGTTGGGATACGGATGGAATCCGTTGATCTCGCCGGAATCGAAATAGTCGTAAAAGCCGGAAACAGAGTCGTTGGAAATGACCAGCGGATGCCATGGATCGGCTTCGCGGGCCGTTTCGGCGGCGCGCGCAAGGGCGGCCGAGGAAGCGCCCTCGCATTCAGGCTCGTCCTCAAGATACCAGGCGAACAGATTTGCGTTATCGCGCCCTTTCGTGACCGTATCGCGGATGAGCTTTTCCTCTTTCGGACTGAGTGTCGGATCCCTTAATGTGACAATTCTCCTGAACATGGAGTATATCATGTCCGGCGACAGCAGTCTGCAGTCAGTGGGAGCACCGGTGGAAGTCGAAACGTTGGAGCCCGGCACATGGCGGTCCGCCCATTCAATGATCAGGAAACGGCGTTTTCCGTCAATCCTCCAGAATCCATCCCTGTCGCGCCAGACCTCGCCGGCTTTGCGGGAAAGCTTGCGCAACCGATGTTCAGCGCGGTACTTGCCTGCCTCTGCGAATATGACATAACTTCCCTCCGGAAGCCCGTCGGCAGGAAAATGCACGGTTCCGGCCTTTCCGATCTGCTTCTTCTGAAGCACTCTGCCGGCCGAATCTGAAATTCCGGCGACGATCGGACCGATGTCGGCGGAGACAGCGACATGACAGACGATTTCCCTGATGTTCTGCGTGGCAAAAATCGCATTTCTGTAATGCGGCGACTCCAGGACGATGCTCAAAGGAGCGTATGCCACCTTGACCGGGAAGCTGCGTCTGACGTCGATGCGGCGGCTTGACGGATCAAGAATGCCGACAGCTGCCGTATAGTCGCCGCTCTTTCCAAGGACAAGCGTCGGCAGTTTGACTTCGGCAGTCCCTTTCGCCGGGATCGTACAGTTGATTTCGGAAGAGGCGATATCCGGCCCCTTCAGCGTAAAGTCTATCTTGACCTTTCGCTCGGAACCGGAAAGATTGGCAACATTCAGAGAGGCGTCGACGAAGAATTTTCCGTCTCCGGAGGCTTTTACGCCGATCGCCGGAGGCGTGATCCTCAGCTGATACCTGGAATAGTCAAGATTGAAACCGGGCACTTTGACAAATGCCCCGGCGGCATGATAGACTCCGTTCGGCGCAATCGACGAAGACTGGTTCGGCGCCGAAGTGTTGTGGCAGAAATTGAAGCCCCATACCGGTGAATCGACTCCCTCCATTTCCAGAGTTGAATAAGGAACGCGGATTTCGACGCTCCAGAAATCGGGGCCGACATATCCGGCCGCCCGGATGTTCCCATTCCACTTTTCATCCCGCAGGAATCCGCCCTGGTCGGCATAGGCGTCGTTGATCGTTCCGATGGAGTTCACGAGAATATGCGCATAGCGGTCGCGTGAACCTCCCGGTGCGATCATGATTTCTACAGAATCGTCCGGAAACACCTGTCCGTCCCTCCTGACGGCTTTGGCTCTCGGCGGTTTCCCGTCGATGAACGGTACCTTGAAGCCGATATAAACGGCCTGGCTGTCATGAACCAGCATCGCCGTGCACGGCGATGCCGGAATATTGGAGTTGAGAACAGTAAACTTGTCGAACCGGAGCGCGCTTTGCCACTCGGCTTCTTCAAGACGTCCGTCGATTGTAGGAGCGGCGAAAGCGGATGCGCAGAGCAGCGCCATGCACGCCTGAATCAGATTTCTGCTGGTGAGCGCCTGCATTTTACGTCACTCCTGCATGTCTTTTGCAAGACTCAGTATTTCAGCCGCATTCATCGCTCTGTCGAACAGCTTCAGTTCGGCAATGGCCCCGTTGAAATTACAGGCGTAACCGCTGTTGTAGCTGCCGACAAACAGCGTTCCCCGGGTATTCTGCACCTTGAATACTGTTTCCGGCGCCGACTGCGCGGCAAGCACGCCATTAAAATAAATCTCCGCCTTTTTGCCGTCGCATACCACGGCCACATTATGCCAGACTTCACGTTCTATCGGAAATTTTGCGTGTGTTGTCCTGATTGTGATGCATTTGTTTCCGTCGCCGGAGATGAATGCGAGCGCATTCCATGTCATGATGATGCGGAATCCGGGGCCGAGGTAACTGTTAAACGTGCTTACAAGCTCCCCCGTCTGGTTCGGGAGAAAATTTTTGGAAGCCTTGAACCAGAACGTTATGGTGAACGGTTTTTCAAAATCGAATTTCCCCGCGACCGGGATTGTGACGTGTCCGCCCTTTCTGCTCGACTCTGGAGCGCCGTTAAAATGAAGAGCTGTCGTCCCCTCCGTACGCCCGTTTCCGTAACTGGTGTTTTCAGGGTAAATGATATTGACCGCCCCGCCCTTGTTCAGCGGATATTCCAGTTTCGGCCCGGCCGCGTTGACAGAGGCCAGACAGCACAGTGTCGCAAAAACGGCTGCGAATTTGATCTTCTGATTCATGGAAATGCTCATATTCTTCTCCCTGGATTTTGTTCAAGTGTATTTGTTATGGCGGCATAATGCCGCGTTTATTGGAAATCGGCGTACTGCCAGTTGGTTATATTGTTCTCTGCGCCTGCTTTGCCGTCGACCTGCAGCAGCGGGGTTGGGGTATCGCCGCTCTGCTGAGGATCATATTCCAGGTAAGTCAGCTGTCCGGCGTGTCCGTCGGCATACGACACCGATGTTTTACCGCCGACCGGCGGTCTGATTCCGGCCGGAGGCACCGAGCGTCCGTCACCGGAACCGTGACGGAACCTTACGTTATACGCGTATGCCACGCTGTAGTCATACGGGATGGCACTGTCGAAAATCAGCCTTACCCCGGACGGTTTTTTGAATGCAGTCAGTTTAAACTGGCGCCTCTTCCATGCCGTTGATTCTCCCTGCTGCGCCATCACGCGCGCATTGCAGATATACTGCGTGTAACTGAATTTCTTCTTGTCCGGTTCAGCGGGACAGTTGAAACAGCTGTCCCGCTTCTGCCAATTGACGCCGTAAAATCCTGAGGGCTGAGCATTGTGCTTTGGGGCTCCGGAGAGCAATTCAAACCAGATGCGGCCTTGATCGTCGCTTCCGTTGCCGGAAACTCTGGCCGGCACCACGTTGTCGCTGTTATCTCCGGC
>CAZHPP010000069.1:0-12210 GCA_964534535.1 uncultured Victivallales bacterium
GAGATGTCGGAGAGTTTTCCGACGATGGCTTCGACGGCCTTGTCGATGCCGCGCTTGAGGCTCATCGGGTTGGCGCCGGCGGTGACGTTCTTGAGGCCTTCCTTGAAGATGGCTTCTGCGAGGACGGTGGCGGTCGTGGTGCCGTCTCCGGCGATGTCGCTCGTCTTGCTGGCGACTTCCTTGACCATTGCCGCGCCCATGTTCTGGTACGGATTCTGAAGTTCGACTTCCTTGGCGACGCTCACACCGTCCTTCGTGATGGTGGGAGAGCCGAATTTCTTGTCCAGGACGACGTTTCTGCCCTTGGGTCCGAGCGTGGCCTTCACGGCCGCGGAAAGCTGCTGGACGCCGGAGAGAAGCTGACGGCGGGCGTCATCGCTGAAAAGAAGTTGTTTAGCTGCCATGGTAAATTCTCCTGAATTTTATAAGTTCTGTTTGAATTGGCTGATGGGGGTTATCCGATGACCGCGAGAATGTCGCTGGAGCTGACGATCTTGTATTCCTTGTCGTCGAGCTTCACGTCGGTGCCGCCGTATTTGCTGGTAAGAACGATATCGCCGACCTTGACGTCGAACGGAATCTTCTTGCCGTTGTCGTCGATCTTGCCCGTGCCGATCGCGATGACTTTGGCTTCCTGGGGTTTTTCCTTGGCCGAATCCGGAATCAGGATTCCGCCCTTGGTCTCTTCCTTGACTTCGATTGCCTCGACGAGCACTCTGTCGCCGAGCGGTTGAATCTTGCTGTTCTTTGCCATTTTCCGATCTCCTTGGTTGTTTGTTGTCTGAAGTATGGAAAGGACTCCGCCGGGATGCGGTTGGAGCACCGCGGCGGAATCCGTTTTCCTTCACTTATTTCTTGTCGTCGTCGATGATTTCGGCATCGACCACGCCGTCCTTGTCGGTCTTGGCCTTCTGCTGACCGGCTCCGGCGTTATTGGCTCCTGCGCCCGGATTGGCACCGGCCGCGCCTGCGGCTCCGGCCTGCTGCTGGGCCTTGTAGATCTCCTGGCCCATGCGCATGAGCTTTTCCTCAAGCGCGGAGCAGGCGGACTTCATGCCGTTCAGGTCGTTGGCCTTGATCTGGGGCTTCAGGTTCTCGACCGCGGCCTGGATTTCAGACTTCACGGGCGCGGAAATCTTGTCTCCGAGCTCCTTCAGCTGTTTTTCCGTCTGATAGACCATGGAGTCGGCCTTGTTCTTGATCTCGACCTTGTCCTTCTGGGCCTTGTCCTCGGCCTCATGCGCCTTGGCGTCGTTGACCATCTTCTTGATTTCCTCTTCGGAAAGTCCGCTGTTGGCGGTGATGGTGATCTTCTGCTGCTTGCCGGTGCCGAGGTCCTTGGCGGTCACGCTGATGATTCCGTTCGCGTCGATGTCGAACGAGACTTCAATCTGCGGAACGCCGCGCGGAGCGGGAACGATTCCTTCCAGACGGAAGCGTCCGATCGACTTGTTGTCCGCCGCCGCGGTGCGCTCGCCCTGCAGCACATGAATGTCGACCGAGGGCTGATTGTCTTCGGCGGTGGAGAACACCTGGCTCTTCTTGACCGGGATCGTGGTGTTGCGCTCGATCAGAGGAGTCATGACTCCGCCGAGGGTTTCGATTCCCAGCGTCAGCGGGGTGACGTCCAGCAGGACGACTTCCTGCTTGAGCTCGCCGGAAAGCACGCCGCCCTGAATGGCGGCGCCGGCCGCGACGACTTCGTCGGGGTTCACGCCCTTGCTGGGTTCGCGTCCGAAGATCTTCTTGGCGGATTCCACGGCCTTCGGCATTCTTGTCATGCCGCCGACCAGAATGACCTGGTTGATCTTGCTCTTCGGAACGCCGGAGTCGGCGATGCACCGTTCGCAGGGTCCGACCGTGCGCTCGAGAAGGCTGTCGCACATGCGCTCGAGTTCGGCGCGGGTGAGGGTCTTCTGGAGGTGGAGCGGTCCGCTCTGGTTCATGGTGATGAACGGGAGGTTGATTTCGGTGCTCATGCTGCTGGAAAGTTCGCATTTGGCCTTTTCGGCGGCCTCTTTGAGTCTCTGGAGAGCCTGCGGGTCCTTCTTGAGGTCCACGCCGTATTCCTTCCTGAAGCCGTCGGCGAGCCAGTCGACGACCACGGCGTCGAAGTCGTCGCCGCCCAGGTGCGTATCGCCGTTGGTGGCCTTCACTTCGAACACGCCTTCGGCGATGTCCAGGATGGAAATATCGAATGTGCCGCCGCCCAGGTCGTACACGGCGATCGTCTCTTCCTTCTTGTCCTTGTCGATTCCGTACGCGAGTGCGGAAGCGGTGGGTTCGTTGACGATTCGCTTGACTTCGAGTCCGGCGATTCTGCCGGCGTCCTTGGTGGCCTGGCGCTGGCTGTCGTTGAAGTAGGCGGGAACGGTGATGACGGCTTCGGTGATCTTTTCGCCGAGATACGCTTCCGCGTCGTTTTTCAGCTTCTGGAGGATCATGGCGGAGATTTCCGGCGGAGAATAGCGCTTGCCGCCCGCCTCGATGCAGGCGTCGCCGTTCGGCGCCGCGACGATCGGGTACGGGAAGCGTTTGGCCTCTTCCTGGACTTCGGAATATTTTCTGCCCATGAATCTCTTGACGGAGAAGACGGTGTTTTTCGGGTTCGTGACTGCCTGGCGTTTTGCGGTCTGGCCGACAAGACGTTCGCCGTTCTTTGTGAAAGCCACAATGGACGGCGTGGTGTTCATGCCTTCGGCGTTCGGAATAATCTTAAAGGTTCCCTGTTCCGCGACGGCCATGCAGCTGTTCGTGGTTCCAAGGTCGATTCCAAGTATCTTTCCCATAGTCGATGCCCTTTCGGTTGACGTTTTGTTTTTGAAAGATAGAAAAGCATGATGCGTGCCAGCTTTTGAATAAAACATATAAATCGTTGATTATCAGTGAATTATGCAATTTTATACGGAAAAATTTCCGTGCGGCGGGATGTGCCACGGCGGGAGGGCAGTGTGACAGAATGCGCCATTTTGACACAGTCCGGCGCGCGGTAAAAGAGCAGCCGTTCCGGAAACAGCCCTGTTTCCGGAACGGCTGGAATACATCGGATCGATCGTCAGAAATGTTACAGTTTCAGAGTCCGGTCCGGGACTTCAGAGGGATTTTTGTATTCATCCAGCGGAATCAGTTCCATGCCGTCGTACCAGACGGATTCATTTCTGTCGACGCAGGAATCCATCCAGAACATTCCCGCTGCATCGGGATTTTCAAATTTGAGTTTTCCGATGGGAATCCAGCGGTAGGCGCCTTTGCGGTCCGCGTCGGAGAAATTTCCGAAAAGAGTCGGCTGGGCGGAATTGAGTTTTTCATTGCCGTGATGGAAACTCTTGAAAATGAACATTTGTCCCGAGGTGCGCACGCGTTTGACTTCCGGCCTGACGCGCAGACGGATCACATAGGTTTTTCCCGGCATCAGGAAATCTTTGAATCCCGCATAGTTCCACTGGATTCCCCATGGCGTGGCGCCGAGGTGCCTGGCGGCTTTCCCTTTCAGCGCGGCCGGATCGTCGGCCCATTCTGACAGTCCCGCGACAACGAGCGGCATTCTGACGGAGACTGTCCCAGGGGAATAAAGCAGGGGGTCCGGCGGCATGCTCTGACGGTCGAACTTTTTCTGCCAGCGTTCCGGCAGTTTTCTCTGAAGGATCAGGGAATTCCACGGGGAATACCCGAGAAGCGCCTTCGCTGCGGCAAGATCTTTCCCGTACTGTTCGACTCCTACGGCGGCGGGATTGCCGGAAAGTTCCATGGCGAGAAACACCAGCTGTTCCCGTGCGATGCGTCCGCGCAGAATCTCGTCGGTTCCCGCCTTTTTCATGGCGTTCGCGAAGAGGCGGCGCATCGCTGCCTTTTCTTCCGGAGTGTACTGGAGAAAGACGCCGCCGGCTTCCCCTGCTTTTCTGCGGTCCGCAATGAACCGCTTCCAGGTGCCGCGGATCAGCGCGGTGTATTCGGCCATTTCACCTGCCGCGGGCCCGTAGTAGGCGCGGATGAATTCTGAAATCAGCGGTTCCATGTCGGCTTCCGGATTCCAGAGCAGATGCGCAAAAACCCATTTTTTCAGCGGAGAAAGTGAAACTCCGCCGTTCGTGCAGTCGGCGAAATACCCCTTTACCGATTTCAGCGCGGCCAGATATTGTATGCTCTCCCTGAACTGGTCGAAGGTCGGATACGGCATGATTGCGCCGTCAAGATAATCCCAGAAAATGACGGAGTCCGAGATTTTTCCGCAGTTTTCGACGGCCTTCCGGATGACCTGATTTTCCTGCAGGGGGACCAGCATGGAAACGGCGTTGAATCTGGCATTGATCGGAGCCAGGAACAGCGCGACGTTCGGATGCGCCTTTATATTGGAAATGTTCAGATCGCTGTAGACCAGCGTCGTCAGCATGATGTCGGGATAGCGGGGTGCAAGTTTTTCCGCGACGCTGTTCGCAAGCATCAGCTGAATTCCGGGGATTCCGTATTTGCGGATCAGGGGGGCACACCCGGGACATTCACATTGGGGTTTGGAGGTGTCGCATGCCGAGACGCCGCAATAACGGGCTTCCGGCGTTTTTGCGATCTCGTTCCGGATGTGTTCCGCCATGATTTCCGGAACTTTCGGATTTGTGAAGCAGACCGAACCGAATATCGAAGTCGGCCTGGTGCGTCTGCCGTTCTGAAGAGCATAGTATTCCGGATGTTCCGCATAATATTCCGCCGGCGGCAGCAGGCCTGCATAGGTATGAATGAAATAGCGGCTGGAATTGAGTTTTCCGCCTGAGGAATCGGGCAGGAATGAGTGATAGGAAACCGGATTCATCCGGGAAAAGAGAACGCCTTCCGGATCGGCCTTTGTGCCGTACATGAACATGATTTCCCTGATGGTGAATTTCGGAACGCAGGTGTGCGGATTCACCGATATTTTTTTCCCCCTCAGGTCGGGAATATGCACAAGCCCCGGATCTTTCCCGTTTTTACTGTTCACCGGCGATGCGTAATAGCGGAACCCCAGATCCTCTTCCAGAAATGAAAGAACCCCGTTCAGCGGACCGGGCCTGCCTCCCCGGATGAAAAGATTTCCGTCCGCTTCGTCGAGACGGTATCCCTGAGGCGGAATTTTTTGTGTGAACCCGGCCGTTTTCGCGGCTTCCGTTTCGCCGACCAGGATCAGACGGCCGTGGATGCCTTTCTTTTCGGGCACTGCGGCTGTTTCCGCATGGAGCATTTTCCCGAGATATTCCGCCAGCAGTTCCGCCGCGTAACGTTCCTGTTTCGAGGGATTCGCCGGGAAAATGACCGTGCAGCCGTTTCCGGGAAGTTCGAACGATTCCGGGAAAACGGAAGCCGGAATGCAGAAAAGAATTGTGAGCAGAAGCATCTTCCGCATGGATTTGACATTCATCATTTGGCCTTTCTATTTTTTGAAGGGATATTTTTTGACGTGCTCAAGAGCCCCGGAAAGCGTTGTGACCGCCGATCCGATGACCCGGTCGCAGATTCCGTAATAGAGCCGTATTTCGTCTCCTGCGACAACGTTCGCGCACGGGAAAATACATCCGGGGTACGGTCCGCCGTGAAGTTCCAGTTCGCCTTCCGGCTCCATGACGGGTTCCGGAGTCCGGCAGAGGACCTTCCGGGGATCTTCCCCGTCGAGCAGGGCCAGACCGATGCGGTATCTTCCGCCCCGGTCGACCCCGTGGTAAAACATCAGCCAGCCGTCGCCGGTGCGGACCGGCACTCCGGAGGGGCCGACTTTCATGGATTCCCATTCATGTTCCGGGGCCAGAAGCGGATCATCATCCGGCATGTCGACGCGGTCGGTCAGATTCCATGGATCGTCGATCCTGCCGGAACACCAGTATCCCGGCCGTTCCGTGAAAAGAATCCATGCGCGGCCCGGTTCATAGCGCATGGGGAGAGTCCATGCCGGCGCGGAGGTCGGACGGTGGAGGTAGACATATTTTCCGCCGATTTTTTCCGGGAACAGGACGACGTTCGCATCGTTCAGAAATTCGCTGGAGATCGGGCCGATCCGGGTGACTTTCTTCCAGTCGTCTGTAACGGCGAGCCCCACGCGGCGGTTGTTCATTTCCCAGCTGGGGACTCCGCGCTTGTCCGGCGGGACGTGACGGATTCCGGAATACCATTCCCGCATATTGGAGCACCGGGCGGCGTAGGTGATGTAAAACCTGCCGTCCAGAAGTGTGACGCGCGGATCCTCCACGGTGCCGTGGTCGAACGCCGCAGGATCCGGGTCGGGAGAGAAGAACGGTGTTTCGTTGATTTCGAATTTCACGCCGTCCGTGCTCTCCGCATAGCCGAGAAAGTAGGAGCCGTCTCCGCCCGAGGCTGTAAAGAGCATGCGGTACTTTCCCGCATCGCAGACGACGCCCGGATTCATTGTCAGTCTGGACATCCATTGTTTTCCCGGATTGGGGGAAAGGATCGGATTATTTTCCCGTACAATCTTGAACATGGTGCTGTTTCCTGTCCTTAATCTTTGTTCTGCTGTCATCAGTTCCTTACGACTTTCCAGTATTCGTCCCTGATATAGGTGGAACCCGTCATGGATTCGCAGTGTCCGTCAAGAAGTCCCGTGTTGACATAATTTTCATGGCGGAGGAAAGCGGCTCCCCATTCCAGTCCGGTAATGGACGCCAATTTGTTAATTTTCGGGAGACCGGTGATTGTCATGCAGCGGGTTGTGACATCTCCCAGGTAGATCGTATTCGGAAGCAGCCGGGCGAGTTTTACGGACAGATATGGACTTGTGGCTCCGAATTTTCCGCTGGCTCCGTAGTAATACTTTGATTTTCGCTCAATGTCCGCCGGACAGACAAACAGTTTTGATTTTCTGTCGATGTAAACGGTCTGATCATATTCGACGGATCCGGGACGGTACGATGCTCCGGAAAGGTATTCCTGCATGTTCAGACTGTTGTAATTCGCGGGCGGGATGACGCCGTCGTTGCCGTCGGCATACCGCAGGACGGCGAACATGATCTGTTTTTCATTTCCGAGGCACGAGATCTTCATTGCCGAGCGCCGCGCCTTGTTCAGCGCGGGAAGAAGCATTCCGGCCAGAATTGCGATGATCGCAATCACGACCAGGAGCTCTATCAAAGTAAAAAACTGTTTTCCGTTTTTTCCGTTTTTCATGTCTGTTTCCTCCGTTCTTTGTTTTGGAGTTTCTTTTTTATGCCGCAGTCTTCCTTCTGAGTCTGTTAAAATTATAGTACATGTTTCCCGTTTCTGCCATGGCTGTGCGTTTCATTGCATATCTGTTTTACCCAATTCCAATCCTGCGGAGAGATACGGAATCAGGAAGACATGTCCGTAATTCCCCTATTTGCAAAAGGGTGCATTTCCGAATATATTATCAGAAACGAAGGGAAAGAATATGCCGGAACAGACGATCCCGAAAGACCGTTCAGGACACGGACCTGTCCTCAGCATCAGAAGCGTCGGGAACTATCTTCCGGCCCTGAACGAGAACGAGGATTTCATCATCCGCTTCACCGAATGCAACCATACCAATGTGGAACGCGACGGAATTTACAAGCTGCATACCCATGTTTTTTATGAGATCATGCTGATTGAGAAAGGCGTCTACAGCTGTTCTCTGGACGGCGAAACGCTTTCTCTCTCCCCCGGCGATCTTCTGATGATTCAGCCCGGACAGCGCCACTGCGACAATCTCCGGAAAGGCTGTTCGTGGTTTGCCTTTCATTTTCACCTTCTTCCCGCGGAACACAATGTCCTGCCTTCTGCCGTCTTCCGTCCCGGAACCCATCCCTGCGATCAGATCGTTCACCTGCCGGACAGACGGCTTTTCCTTTCCCTGATCCGGCTGTTTTTCACGGCAGACGGCAGCGAGGCCGGAAATTTCTCGGAATATCGGATTCACAGCGCGCTTTTTGCCGTGATTTTCCGGAAACTGCTGACTTTATATCCGCAGCGGCTGCTCTGCGGGGAATTTTCCCGCAGCGGGCCGCTCGGCGCCGGCGCCGCCATCCTGTATTCTGTCTTTGCCCGGCACCTGCAGGATTCGCCCTCTCTGAAGGAACTCTGCACGGAAACCGGAATGAGCCGCACCTCGCTTCACCGCATTTCCACGGAGCTTTTCAATATGGCGCCCCGCCGGGCTTTCCTGCATTTCAAAGTCCAGCATATCCTGAACTTCATGAACGAAAACCCGAAATACAGCGTCAAGGAACTGAGTCAGATGTTCGGTTTCAGGAACCAGTTCCATTTTTCGCGCGTGTTCATACGGGTGATCGGATGCCCTCCCAGCGCCGTTCGGAAAAAAAGCGGGATGTGATGATTCCGTCCGGCCGCGGTCGGGGGGCTTATTTCCGCGCGGGGCCGGCGCTCTTCTGCTCGTCCAGAACCTCGTGAAGGAACGTGAGAAGCATGTCGAGCCTGTCCTGCGGCCCGAACACCGGCGGAATCACGGGCAGGACGCCCTTCCTCCGGTAGACTTCGCCGTTCCGCTCCAGGAACACCTTGCCTTCCCGGCAGGAAAGCGCCGCATAATGCGCCGATGCGACCAGGATCCGCAGCTCGACCGTCTTGAGGAAATTGTCCGCGGGCAGCGGCAGGGGGCCGAAGCGGTCCTTCAGTTCGGCGCGGAAATCGTTCAGCTCCGCCGGAGAGGTCATGAAGGCCAGACGGCGGTAGGCGTCAAGCCGCAGACGCTCGTCCTCGATATAGGAAGGCGGGATTCCGGCCGGGAGATGCCCTTTTTCCGTTGTCAGGGCAAAGTCGAGGAAGTCAAAATTGAGCTCCGCGCTGATGAGGCGGGGTGTTTCGATTCCGCGCAGGTGGTCGGCGGCCTCCTTGAGGAGCTGGCAGTAGAGATGGAATCCGATGGTGTTCACATAGCCGCTCTGTTCCGCGCCGATGATGTTGCCCGCGCCGCGGATTCGGAGGTCGTTCAGGGCGAGCTGGAATCCCGCGCCGAGATGCGTATATTTGCGGATCACGGACATCCGCTGGCGTCCGTCCGAAGTCATCACGCCGGAGGGCGGGATCAGGAGATAGGCGTAGGCCTGGCGGTTCCAGCGCCCGACGCGTCCGCGGAGCTGATGGAGTTCGGCCAGGCCAAAGGTGTCGGCGCGGTCGATGATGATGGTGTTGGCGTTGGGGATGTCGATTCCGGATTCGATGATGGTGGTGCAGACGAGAATGTCGATTTCGCCCCGGACGAAGCGGTTCATGATGTCTTCGAGCTGGGTGCCGCGCATCTGGCCGTGGGCGATCTCGATCCGGGCATGCGGGGCGAGCTGGCGCACCTTGTCGGCGGTCTTCCGGATGGAGGCGACGCGGTTGTGGAGGTAGAAAACCTGGCCGCCGCGGGTGAGTTCGCGGGAAATCGCGGCGGCGATCAGGGCATTGTCCTCCTGCATCACGATGGTGTGGACGGGCATCCGCTTGACGGGGGCGGTGGTGATGGCGCTCAGGTCGCGGAGTCCGGACATGGACATATGGAGGGTCCGGGGGATCGGCGTGGCGGTCATGGTGAGCACGTCGACCATGGTGCGCATGGTCTTGAGCTTTTCCTTGTGCTCGACTCCGAAGCGCTGTTCCTCGTCGATGATGACGAGGCCCAGGTCCTTGAAATGAACATCCGGGCTCAGCAGCGCGTGAGTCCCGATGATGATGTCGATTCCGCCCGAGGCGAGGCCGTCGAAGATCGCCTTCTTCTCTTTGGACGAACGGAGCCGCGAGATGGTGTCAATGGTGAACGGATATTCGGCGAAGCGTTCGGTGAAGCTCAGAAAATGCTGCTGGGCGAGGACGGTCGTGGGGACGAGCACGGCGACCTGTTTCCCGGAAGAGACGCATTTGAAGGCGGCGCGCATGGCGACTTCGGTTTTGCCGTAGCCGACGTCGCCGCAGAGGAGGCGGTCCATGGGCTTGTCGGACTCCATGTCCTTTTTGATCTCCTCGGAGGCGCGGACCTGGCCGTCGGTGGCCTGGTAGGGGAAGGAATCCTCGAAGAGTTTCTGCTCCAGCGAGTCGTGGGGAAAGGAGATGCCGCTGGCCGAACTGCGGAGCGCCTGCATGCGGAGCATTTCGCAGGCCAGATTCTTTGCGGACTGGGCGGCCTCGTCGCGGTTCTTGAGCCAGCGGGTGCCGCCGAGCTTGGAAAGCTGGGTGACGCCCGCCTTCGCGCCGATGTACCGGGAGATCAGGTGTGCCTGCCAGACGGGGACGTTGATCACGGTGTCGTCGGCGAATTCGAGCTCGAGCGATTCGATCGACTGGCTGGCGGTCTTCACGGTGTGGATTCCGCGGAACTTGCAGATTCCGTAGTTCAGATGCACGCAGATGTCGTTTTCCTCGATGTCGGCGATGTGCTGGAGTTCCTCGCGGGAGACCTTCCCGGCGTCCTGTTCGAGGTCTTCCGCGTGACGGACTTTTTCCTTTCCGCGGAACCCGGTGGAGAAGAGTTCGCGTTCGGTCAGGTAGACGGCGTGTTCGCCGGTCAGGATGATTCCGGCGGGAAGGGCCAGGTTCTCCACCGTGATGCGGGGATCGTCCCCGAGTTTGTTTTCCGCGAGCCACTGGGCGATATGGTCGGAATCGGAGGATTTGGCGGCGGCCAGAATGATCCGGTACCCGGTGTCCAGATACTGTTTTACGAACTGGACGGAGAGGGTCCGTGCGAGTTCGGTCATGGTTTCGCGGGTTTCCTCGGCCTCGCTTTTCAGGAGCGGGGCGACTCCGGCCGAATCGCGGGGGAGTTCGAGATGCAGTTCGGCGGCCTCGACTTCCGTGACGAGCGAAGCCTTCACGGGAACGGTCCGGCGGAATTTTTCCCAGCGGACCGCCAGTTCCTCTCCGCCGAACTTGAGCACGGAATTCTGACAGTCCTCCGGGGAGCACAGGATCAGGAAGCGGTCCCGGCAGCAGGCGGAAAAGTCGAAATAGTCCTCGCCGGGAATCACGACCGCGGTTCCCGAACGCGCGATCACGCGGATGGAATCGAGCTTCGAAACGGAGCGTCCGTTTTCCGGGGAATACTGGCGGATCGAGTCGATCTCGTCGCCGAAGAATTCGATTCGGGCGGGCAGCGTCATGTCGGGCGAGAAGATGTCCAGAATTCCGCCGCGGCGGGAAAATTCGCCCACGACGCGGGCTTCCGGCTCGTCGTCATAGCCCATGGAGACAAGTTTGTTGACGATCGAGGCGGGAGAGAGCTTGTCGCCGGTTCGGAGCGTGATTTCGCTGCCGGCGAACTCGTCGGGGTCGGGCACAGGGGAAAGCAGCGCATGGACGGACCCCACGACAATGGAAGGCGGGTTCGGGGAAAGCGCGTGGGCGATTGCTTCGGCGCGGGGTGCTTCGTCCTCAAGCGCGGGATTGCCCTTCCATGTGCCGTCGGGCAGAAGTTCGATGGTGAACCCGGCGCCGAAGGCCCGGTTCCAGAGGTTCATTTCATAGAAAAGCTGTTCGGCGTCGGCGAAGTTCGGGGCGGCGGCGACGGCGCGGAGGGTTCCGCCGCCGGAAAGTCCGGAATAGACGCGCAGCAGATCGGCGCCGGCCGTTTCTGAATCGCAGGGGAACGTTCCGCCGTTTCCGGACGCCGCTTTCCGGAACCATTCCGTCAGCGGAGTATTTTTTTTGACGGGGACTTGACTTTTTTTCATTTTTGCTGTATATTATTTACCGTATTTGTTCAGACTCCGGAGTTTTCATGAAACCGTCATAAAAACTGCCGGAACCAAACGTCAACATCAACCGGCGGTTTTCATGACAGGGAAAAATAGAAAAGATAAAAGCCCTTCTGTCAAGGGCAAAATCAAAAAGATTTCAGAAAAATCTTCTGAAAATCACGTTTCCCGCCAAAAAAACGACGCGAAAAGCGCTTCGGCAGCGGAAAAGTCTTCGAAAAAGAGTTCCGTGCGGCGTGAAAATGCGGACCAGAAGCCGTCGCATGCTGTAAAAGCAGCGGCTTCCGCCGGAAAAGACGGCAAGGCGAAGACAGCGCCGAAGCCCGTTGTTTCGAAAAAAACCGTTCCGGCCAAAGTCCAGGCAAACCCCATTCTGAAAAAAACTCCGGTCAAGGCTGCGCCGGTTTCTGTGAAGAAGCCCGCGGCGAAAGCCGCTCCGGTCAAGACTGCGACCGTTTCTGTGAAGAAACCCGCGTTGAAGGCTGTTCCGGTCAAGACTGCGACCGTTTCTGCAAAGAAGCCCGCGGCGAAGGCCGTTCCGGTCAAG
>CAZHPP010000070.1:0-12142 GCA_964534535.1 uncultured Victivallales bacterium
GCGGTTGACCATGGCGGTGGAGATTTTCACGGAAAGCTGGGCGCGGAGTTCCGCGACCGCCTCGTAAAGTTTCTGGAAGTTGAGCCCCGTGACAGCACTCGTGAAGACGACCGGCGCATAATCGAGCTTGGGAAGGGTGTACCGGATTTCGGAAAGGACGTCCTTCTGCTTGAGGCTGGAACAGGTGTCCCATTTGCTGGCGACGAGGATGCACCCCTTGCCGGCCTCGCCGATCATTCCGGCGATGGTCTTGTCCTGGGAAGTCGCGCCGGACTCGGAGGACGGGACGAGGAAGAGCACGATGTCGCAGGTTTCCAGCGATTGTTCGGCGCGCATGATGGAATAGCGCTCGATGGCGCCGTCGACCTTGGATTTTTTGCGGAGTCCGGCGGTGTCGATCAGGGTGGCGGGGACTTTTTCGCCGCCGCAGTCGAGTTCGAAATCGACGTCGATGGAGTCGCGCGTGGTTCCGGCGACGTCGGAAACGATGGTGCGTTCGGCGCCGAGCATGCGGTTGACGAGGGAGGACTTGCCCGCATTCGGGCGGCCGATCACGGCGATCCGCAGGCGGCGTGGCTCGGTCCGGGCCGTGACGGGAAATTCATCCAGGAAGGAGCCGAGCAGTTCGGAAATTCCGAGCCGCTGGAGACAGGAGACGGGATAGATTTTCTCATATCCGAGCTCGTGGAACTCGTCGAGTCCGGGGGTCTTGTAGAAGTTGTCGGCCTTGTTGACGACGGGGATGATGCGCTTGCCGGTGGCGCGGAGCCGCACGGAAATTTCGGAATCGAGCGGCGTGAGCCCGGAAGTGACGTCGAGGACGAACAGGATCAGGTCGGCTTCCTCGATTGCGGTTTCGACCTGGCGCTCGATGGCCTTGTCCCAGAAGCCCACGGTGCGCGTTTCGCCGGAATACATGCCGAGCCCGCCGGTGTCGACCAGGCGGAAGCGGCGGCCGTTGACGAGGCCCGTGGCCGCGATGCGGTCGCGCGTGACGCCGCTTTCCCAGTGGACGATCGAATATCTTCTTCCAAGAATTGCGTTGAAGAGGGAGGATTTGCCGACGTTGGGGCGGCCGACTATGACGATGTTCGGCAGACTTTCCATGCTGAGGTTCCTTTCGGTGAAGCGGAATTGGTGAAATGTACCACATCTTTCCGGAAAATCAACGGCGGAGAGAAAAAATCCGGGAAACAGCCGGAGTCCGCAGGCGGCGGCAAGGCGCTTTTCCGCCGGGCCGGCATTTCATGAAATTTCATAATCCCGGACGAAAATACTTGATTTTTCAGGCACAGGTGATAAATTATCGGACTATTTGGTTCAGAATGAAATATCCTGCTTCTGGAGCATTTGTAGAAATGATGATCTATGAGTAACAGACTGATGCATGCGGCAAGGAACCAGGCCGGAATTTTCATTCTTGCGGCAATGTTCCTCCTGTCGGCATTCGGAACATTGTCCGCGGCGGAGCGGGAGGATGCCCGCCCCGTACGCCGTATCCTGACGATCTCATCGTACCGGATCACGGACGAATGGGCCGGTCCGCTCTATCATTCGATTGTGGAAAATTCCAGGGAGCTGCCGGAGCGTCTGCTTTACGATTCGACCGTGGAACTTTACGGGCGCCAGAACCGGGACCGAGCGGTCTTTGAAGCCGAATGGCCGAAATACCGCAGGGAACTTGCAAAGGGAAAATATGCTCTCATCCTCGCGCTCGGCGACCAGGCTGCGGCCCGGCTGCTGGAACACTACGGCGAAATCCCGCGCGGAATGCCGATCGTGCTTTCCGGATGCGAAAACTGTCCGGCGGACCTCCGGAAAATCTACCCGAATGTCACCGGCGTAACAATGCCGGTGGAAACGGACGAAACCATCTGGGCCATTCTCGGTCTCTGCCCGAACACGCGCGAGATCATCATTCTCGGCGATTTCACCGACTGCAGCCGGTCCCTGGCGGAGCAGATCCGCGGACGGCACATCCTGCCCTCCGGCGTGACGCTCACGCTGAAAAACGTCCGCGGGAATGACATCGACACCCTGTTCGTCTCGCTGAAGGACACACCCAAGACCACCCAGCTGCTTCTTCTGCCCTGGCGCAGCGGATGCGGGAACGAGTATCACAGCATTCCGGCCTTCGGACTGGAACTGCGCAAGAGTCTCGGGAAGCCCTTCTTCGTCTGCGCCGATTCCCTGTTCGGATACGGAGCGCTCGGCGGGTATCTGACGGAAACGTCCGTGCTCGGACAACAGACCGCAACCGTCATCCACGACGTTCTGAAAAACGGCGCGGAAAAGACGCCCATGATTCCGGGACGCCTCCGCCATGTCTATGATTATTCCCTGCTGGAGGAAAACGGACTTCCCACCTCATCGCTTCCGAAGGGAAGCGTGCTCCTCAACCGTCCGGCCTCCTTCCTGCAGGATCACCCCGTGCTTGCGGGTTCGGCCGCGGCGGGAGGCCTCTTCGTGATCGTCTGCGCCGTCATCATGGCCCTTTCGGCGCGGTGGACCATGCGGAGATTCCTGCGGATGTGCGAAGCCCTTCCGGGCCGGATCGGGGCGCTCGACCGCAATGAAAATGTGCTCTTCACGAACATTCCGCGGACGGGAAAATGGGCCGCCGTCAAAACCCTGCGGGACATTCCGGACATCGACTACTCGAAAGTTTCCGCCGCGCTCCATGACGTCTTCGATTCGAAGAGTCCCGTCTCGCTGATGTACGAGCACAGCTCCGTCAGAAGGCATCTGCGCTTCGCCCCGCTTCCGAAGGACATCTTCGGGAAGGACGCCGTCATCTGGCTTTCCCACGACAACAGGGAAGTCCAGGACACTCTCCGCGAAGCCGAACGACTTGCCGCAGAACGCAAATCCCAGATCCGGCTGTGGGACCTCCTGATCAATTCCCTGCCGCATCATATTTTCATCAAGGAACGGAACGGCGGATACCGCTTCTGCAGCCGCGCCATGCGCAAATTCCACCATATCGGGGAAAACGAGCCGGCGGACAGACGCGATTCCGATTTCTTCCCGGAAGAAAGCTGCGCCGTACTCGCGAAAATCGACAGCGCCATTCTCGCCGCCGACGGCCAGGCCGTGGAGCGCGTGGTCAGGCTGAAAAACCCGCAGGGAGAGCCGGTCTGCTTCCGGTTCACCGGGTGCGCATGCCGAGACGCGGACGGCAAAGAACTCCTGCTGGGCGCGGCGCTCGACATCACCGAATATGAAAAGACCAGAATCGAACTCGCAGACACCCTTGTCAAATACAATTTCCTCCTGGACGACCTTCCGGCCTATATTTTCGTCAAGGACATCGACAACGGATTCCGGTACGTTTCCTGCAACCGCGCGGGACAGCAGGTCCTCGGCGCGGCACAGGAAAGCGAAATCATCGGGAAGAACGATTCCCAGCTGTTCGGCCCGGAACTGGGAGCAAGACTTCAGGAAGAGGCCAGGAATACGGCCGGAAGCAGCATCCCCCGGGAGTCGGATGTCGAATTCTCAGACAAGGACGGCAAACGCAGGATCGGCCATTTCTACAGCAGACGCCTGGACACCGCGGGCGGCCGTCACCTGATCTTCAGCTTCGGCGTGGACACCACGGAGCAGGAAAAGAACAAGGCGGAACTTCTCGACACGGTCGCCATGCTCCGCCTGATGCTGGACAACACCCCCGCCTATTTCGTGGTAAAGGATCCTTCCCGGAATTTCACCATCACGATGAGCAACCGCCTGTTCCGGGAAAAGATCGCCCGGAAGGATGACATTTCCGGACTCACGGACTATGACTTTCTGACGGTGAAGCAGGAAGCGGACCGGATTCTGGCCTTCGACCGGGAGGCCGTCAGGCTCGGCTGCGAAACGACCCATCCGCTGGACATCACGGACCCCGACGGGAAACGCCGCAGACTCATTGCACACTGGATTCCGCTCCGCCTGAGCCATTCCCGGGAAATTCTCTTCCTTGTGGGGAACGACATGACCGAAACGGAAGAGGCCCGTTCCCGCGCGGAAAACCAGGAGGAGGGATTCCGCCTGACCCTGAACGCCATCGGCGACGGAGTCCTCACGACGGACCTGAACGGGCGGATCGTCCTGCTGAACCCCGTGGCGGAACGTCTGCTCGGATGCACGCTCCAGGAGGCGCAGGGCCGTCCGCACGAACAGTTCTTCAACATCGTTTCCGCCGGCGACGAACAGCCTCTGCAGTCGCCCGTCTCCCGGAGCCTCCGCACCGGTTCGACCGTGGAACTGGCGAACCACACGGTCCTGCTTTCCAGGGACGGCAAACGCTACCAGATTTCGGACAGCGCCGCGCCGATCCGCAGCCGCCTCGGCGAAATCATCGGCGGAATTCTGATCTTCCGCGACATCACGGAAGAATATGAAAGCCGGGACCGGCTACGTTCCGCGCTGGCCAATCTTGAAAACAGCGCCCGGTTCACCCGCAGCGCCTCCTTCCTGCTCGACCGCACCACCATGAAGATCAGCGGCTCGAAGTTCCTTTCCGAACTGCTGCCCATCCGCGACGGCGTCCTGGAACCTGAGGAAAGCTGGGTATTCGCGGACGACCTGCCCGGCCTCCGCAGACAGATCGCCGGCCTCTACACCTATTCCCAGGTCGAGGCCGAAATCCAGTTCCGCTGCCGGAAGGACGGCACGCTCCGCTTCTGCCGCCTCCTCTGCTGGCTGGAAAAAACAGGGTCGCACAAACTTCTCAACGGCGTGATCCAGGACGTCACGGACATCACGCGGAGCGCCGTCCGGCTCAAGGAAACCCAGGAACTCTGGAGCCGGGTCATTGACCTGAGCCCCGTCCTCTTCTTCGCAAAAGACGCAGACAACGGCATGCGGTATCTCCTCTGCAACCAGGCCCTCGCCTCCGTCATCGGGAAGACTGCGGCGGAAATCATCGGGAAGACGGACGCCGAACTCGGCGTGCCGGAAGACCTCGTGAAAAGATTCTACCAGGAAGACATCTCCGTCATGGCGAAAGGCACCCGCCTCGAGGTGAACTCCACCTATGTGGACTACACAGGCGCCACACGGCACCTCCGCACCATGAAGCAGCCCTTCAGCGGCACCAACGGCAGGAAGCTCCTCCTCGGCGTGGCGAGTGACTTCACCGAACTCCACAACCTGCTGGAATGCGAACAGATCAGCAACAGCCTGCTTTCCCGCACCGTGAACGAGCCCGATTTCGACAAGGTCCTGGGCTGCATTGCGGACCTTCTCCGGGAACAGATGAACTGCACCCACGTCATCATCACGAAATGCAACGAGGAAGGCATGCCGCGGCTTTACCGGGAATGGGTCACTTCCGGCTCGCGCCCGCTGGAAACCCTGGAGCTGGAAAAACATTACAAGCTATGGGACGCCAATATCGGCCTGATGAAAAAAGGCGTCATTCTCCGGATTCCGGACATGGAATCCCATGAAATCACGAGGTCCCTGGTCAAGGGCCGGAATTTCATCAGCCAGTCGCTGATCGTCGCGCCGGTCTTCGTCGAAGAGAAACTCTGGGGAACCATGCTCGTCTCCATGGAAAAGCACCGTGAGGAATTCTCCGTCGTGGCCGACCGTCTGATCGGGACATGCACCAGCGTGATCGCGCTCGCGGCGATCCGCGAACGCCAGAACAGAGCAATCAAGACCGCCGACCGCGAACGCCGCATGGTCATGGACAACATCGGAATCCCGCTCTGGCTCCACGACTCCTCCGGAAAACTGCTGCTCGTCAACTCCGGCGTGGAAAAGCTCGAGGGAGTCCCGGCGGACAAGCTCACCACAGCGGGAAACCGCAGCTTCTTTGATTCCGCCCTGCCGCTGGAAAAGGAACAGCCCGTGGACGAAGCGATCCGGACCGGAAAGCCGGCGCGCGCGGAAGTCTCATTCGGCGGAAGGGACTACGTCGTAACGGCAAGGCCCGTGTTCGATTCGGAAAAACTTTCCTTCGTGGTAAAAAGCGCGGTCGACATCACCGAACTGAACGAATCCATCTGCGACCAGCAGCTGCTGAGCGCATGCCAGAGCGTGCTCCTGGAGGAAAGCAATCTGGAAAAATCGGTTTCCAGCGTGCTCAAGCTGCTCTGCGGGCACATCCATGCCGCGCGCTGCTATATTGCAAGATACAATCTGGAAAAGCGGACTCTCTCCTGGTTCGCGGAATCGGCCGAGGGCGGACGGGTCCATCCCGCCGGAGTCAGGGACAGGCCCATTTCCTCAAAACCGTACTGGCCGGCGATCTTCCGGACCACGCCCTGGATTTCCGTTCCGGACGTGCGGAACGCCTCCCCCGACGTCATGGGCCCCAGCTGGGACAAGATGATCCGGGAGGACAATCTCCGCAGCCATTATGCCTACCGGATCATGCTGAACGGCGAACTCTTCGGATTCCTGGGAATCGGCTACGACGATGCGCCGCGCGTCATGGAAGATTCCGAACGGAACATGGTCGGCACGATCGCCTATTTCGTCTCCCTGATGCTGGAACGGGACCGTGCCCGGACCCAGATGCTCGCCGCGCTCCACCACGCGCAGGAGGCCGATCGGGCGAAAAGTTATTTCATTGCAAGCGTGAGCCATGAAATCCGGACTCCGCTGAACGCGGTCATCGGCTTTGCGGAACTTCTCCTGAAGACGAAAGTCTCCGGGGAAGAAGCAAAAGAATACCTCGGAAACATCGCCTTCAGCGGGAACGCCCTGCTCCAGCTGATCAACGACGTGCTGGACCTTTCCAGGCTCGAGGCCGGCCAGATGGAAATTCTCCCGGAACCCTGCGGGTTCGGCGAACTCGCGCGCAGCGTCCTGAAGGTCTTCGAACCGCAGGCCTCCGAAAAGAAGATCGCGCTCCGGGCGGAAATTCCGGAACTTCCGGTCATGGAGCTCGACAAGCTCAGAATCCGTCAGATTCTCTTCAATCTCATCGGCAACGCGGTCAAATTCACGCCGTCCGGAACCGTAACCCTGCGGGCCGGATTCCAGCCCGGCGCGGACGGAACCGGCGCCCTCGAATTCAGCGTGTCCGACACGGGAATCGGGATCAGCGAAGCGGACAAAAGCCGCCTGATGGAACCCTTCGTCCAGCTTTCCAGAATGCGCGGCACCAATTCCGCCAGCAACGGCACGGGTCTGGGACTTTCCATCTGCCGCAGACTGATCGAAAAAATGGGCGGAACGATCCGGATCGAAAGCACGCCGGGAAAAGGCAGCACGTTCTTCGTGACGCTTTCCGCGGCATACCGTTCCGGCGAATCCCTCCCCGCGGAAGTGGAAACGCCCTCCCCCGCTCTGAAAAGTGTGGAACCGCAGGGAAAAATCTCCCTGCTGCTGGTGGACGATGTCCCGCTGAACCTGAAAGTCATGGAAGCCATCTGCAGAAAATGCGGATATGAGGATTTTGCTTCCGCTTCCTCCGGCAAAGAGGCTCTGGAAAAACTCGGGGCAAAGCCCTGCTCCATCGTTCTGACGGACCTCTGGATGCCGGAAATGAACGGGGTGGAACTCGCGCGGCGGATCCGGAAGGAACACAGGTTCGATTCCGTGCGGCTGGTCGCCGTCACGGCGGACATGGAGGCCGCCGGGAATTTCGACATGTCCGTCTTCAGCAGCATTCTTCTCAAGCCGGTGACGCTGGAAAAGATACGGAGAGTCTGCACTTCGCTTTCGGCCCCGGAAGGAAAGGAAATCACATGAAGACTCTGAACAGGCTGTTCCTGATTCTGCTCTGCCTTTCCACGGCGGCTTTTGTGCTTTCCGGCGGAGAAGACGCGCCGCGCCGGCTGAAGAAGGTCCGTGCCGGTTACATCAATTTCCCCGGATATTATGAACAGGACGCCCAGGACCGCCGCTCCGGCTGGGGATACGAATACCTTCTGCGCATGGCGTACTACACGAACTGGGAAATCGAATATGCCGGCCGCGGCAAGACCTGGGCCGAACTCCAGCAGATGCTCCTGAACGGCGAAATCGACTTCATCGCCGGCATGAACAAGATGCCCGAATTCGAAAAGAAGTTCGATTTTTCCGACCAGCCCGAAAGCGAATTCTCCTATGTGATCGCCGTGAAGGCCGGGGCCCGGCGCCTGCTTCCCGGCGACTATGCGCACTGGCGGAACATCCGGGTCGGAATCCTCGCCGGCAATGAACTGCCTCCGGCCTTCCTGAAGTTCGCTGCGGAGAAAAAATTCACGTTCGTTCCCGTCTTCCTCGCCGATGCGGATGCCATGGAAAAGGCTCTCCAGACGGAACAGGTCGACGCCCTCATGACCAGCACCATGCGCAGGACGAAAAACGAATGGATCTGCGATGAATTCGGCTCGTTCCAGAACTTCTTCGCCGTCCGGAAGGGCAACCGGGCCATGCTGGATGAAATCAATGCCGCCCAGCGCGCGCTCAACCGGGATTTTCCGCAGATCTTCCTGCAGCTCAGAAGCCGCTATTATTCCGTCCAGGAGCCCGGAGCCATTCCGCTGACGGCCGAAGAACGGATCTTCTCCAATTTTGCAAAGGCGAACGGCACGGTGTTCGATGCCGTCGTCAATCCGGACTCTCCTCCGTTCTCCAGTTTCAGGGACGGCGCTCTCAGCGGCATCCTGAAGGACATTTCGGAAAAGATCACGGCGAACTCCGGGCTCAGGATCCGGATTCTGGGAGTCAGGAACCGGAAGGACTACTACCGGGAACTTGTTTCCGGCAGGGCGCAGATCGTATTCGACATGTGCACAAGCCCCAGCCAGGCCGAAAAAATGGGGTTCGCCCTGACGGAACCCTACTTCACGGCGACCGTATCCCGTCTGCGCCGGCGCGATCTCGGACACAGGCCTGAGACCGTCGCGGTCCTGCTCGCCCCTGCGATGTATGAAATGCTCCTCGCGCGCAATGCGGCGGGCGAGAAAATCGTCTACTGCAGTTCTATTCAGGACGTGATCGGCTCCGTCCTGGACTCGAAGACGGACGCCGCCTACGTCCTCACGCAGACGGCGGAAATGGCGGTTTCGGAACATCCGGAACTGACGGAGGACCTGATGACGGGGCTTTCCGTTCCGTTCTCCGTGGGAGTGCGCCGCGGAAGCGATCCGCGTCTGGCCTCGATCCTGCTTCGCTCCGTCAACGGGATTTCCAGAGAGGACATCGCCGAGATCCTTTCCAAATACAGTTTCCAGCCCCAGCCGTTCAGCCTGAAGCGCTGGATCGCCGGGCACATGCTCTACAGCGCGCTGATCCTGCTGGTCCCGCTGCTTTCCATCCTGATCTTCCTGGCGGCGGCGGTATTGGGCAGCCGCAAGGCCTACCGGACCGGAAAAATCATCGAAAAGCTGCCGCTCCGCTACTTTGTGATCGACGGGGAGGGAATGTCGATCATGTACTCCATGTCCGACCTGCCGAACCTTGAGGACGGCAGACCCTTCCCGCTCGCCCGCATGCACGACCCCGAAATCGGGGTGCTGATGAAGAAAACGGCCGATGAAGTGTTCGGGGACGGCAGGACACGTTCCGTGAACTTCAGCTTCCGCGGCAAAGGCCGGACCGCCATGGTTTCCAGACTCCCCGACAGCCTGTTCGAAAAGCCCGCGGTCATCTGGATTTCCCAGGATACGGACAGTCTGCAGAAGCTCCAGAACAGCGCCGACGCGGCGGCCGAACGCTTCCTCCTGACCATCCAGTCCATCGGCGAAGGCGTCCTGGCCACAGATTCCGACGGCAAGGTGACCATGCTGAACCCCGTCGCAGAAAAGCTCACCGGCTGGAGCCAGAACGAGGCCGCCGGCAAGATGTACGAGGAAATCTTCAATGCGGCAGGCCCTGACAATACGCCGGAAAGCGAATCCATCGTCCGCACCGCCCTCCGGAGCGGCAGAAGGGTCGAAGATTCCGGCAGGCTCAGCCTGATTTCCCGCAGCGGCAGGTCCTGCCGCATTTCCGGCAGCGCATCGCCCATCCGGGACGACTCCGGGCGGATGCTCGGCTGCATTCTGGTGTTCCGGGACATCACGCGCGAAACGGAGGACAGCGAGCGTCTGGCCTCCGCCCTCAAGAACGCAGAACGCCTCAACTCGGAAATGCAGGACCTCATCGCCCAGCAGGAAATCCTCCTCGGATTCCCCGGAATCTACGTCTATGCCCTTGACATCGACAACGACTACCGCTACACGCTCTGCAACCGGAACGCGCTCCGGCTCTGGAACCGCTCCAGGGAGGAAATCATCGGAAAGAACGACGAGGAAATCTTCGGCAAAGATTCGGCCTATGTCCAGGTCCTCCTGAAAAGCGTCATGCAGGACGTCTCGGAAGGCGGCTTCCACGAACGGATTCTTCCGCTCCCGGGAGCGGACGGCAAGGTCAGGATTTCGCGCATGCTGCGCCAGGTGGTCACCCTGCCCGGCGGCAGACACTGGATCTTCGGCATGACCACGGACATCACGGAACAGATGGAAGCCCAGAAGACCGCGACCGAAAACGCCGAATGGCTCCGCCTGACCCTGAACTCCATCGGCGACGGCGTGATCACGACCGACCGCGATGGAAACGTCGTCCAGATGAACCCCGTGGCCGAACGCATGACCGGAGTCCGCCAGACCGAAGCGCAGGGGAACCCCCACGATGCGGTCTTCAACATCGTCAGCTCCGTGGACGACGTCCCGATGATTTCGCCCGTCCGCCGCGCCCTGCGCACGGGGAACGTGGTCGAACTCGCCAACCATACCGAACTCGTCAGCCGCTCCGGGAAGCGCTATCATGTGGCGGACAGCGCGGCCCCGATCTTCGATTCCGGACGCCGGATCGTCGGTGCGATTCTGGTGTTCCGCGACGTTTCCGAAGACTATGCCAACCGCGACCGCCTGAGTTCCGCGCTCACCGGGCTCGAATACGCTTCCGAACTCGCGAACATGGCCTATTTCAAGCTCAGCCTCAGAAGCCGCAAGGTGTTTTCCGCCAGCAAGCTCTTCACTTCGCTCTGGCCGGTCCGCGACGGCAAAGCCATTCCGCGCGAAGAGCATATCTACGAGGAAGACCTGCCCGAATACATCCGCGCGACAGAGGAAATCCTCTTCGGCAAACAGACCATGAACACCTGGAGCTACCGCGCCTTCGTCAACGGCGAACTCCGCTATTACAGGATCCGCGCGACCGTCGACGAAACCGTCCGGGACGACACCATCCTCATCGGCGTCATCCAGGACCTGACCGACCTCCGCCAGAGCGAACGGAAGCTGGAAAACGCCATGAAGCTGTGGCACCTCGTGCTGGACAGCATCCCCACCATGATTTTCGTGAAGGATGCCGACAACGAATTCCGCTATACACTCTCCAACGGCGCGCACGAGAAATTCCTCGGCTACGAGCACGGCCGGCTCATCGGCATGAACGACAGGGACTTCTTCCGGAACAGTCCGTCCATCGCAGCCGAAGTCCTTTCCAACGACATCAGGACCATGCGCCAGAAGCAGCCCATGGAATTCGAAGACGTCATCGAGGACGCCTCCGGGACGCCGCACCATCTCCGCACCACGAAAATTCCGTTCCACTCCGCCGACGGCCGCAATCTTCTGCTCGGAGTCTCCGTGGACATCACGAAGGAGTTCCAGCAGCAGGAAAGCTATCGGAAACTTCTCGCCGAATCCGATGAGCTACGGCTCCGCATGCAGGACGTGCTGACCCTTCACGAACTGCTGATGAACGCCATGCCCATCTATATCTATGCCAAGGATGCCGGCAAAGGCTTCCAGCACGTGATCTGCAACAACACCTGCTCCAAGCTCTGGCAGCTCCCGATCCCCGAAATCATCGGGAAGACCGACAACGAACTCTTTGACAATCAGGATGAGCTCCGGGCATTCCATGAGGCCGACATCAACGCCATGACCAGCGGAAAGCTCTGCGAATCCGTCCAGCCGTTCACGGGAAAGGACGGAATCCGCCGCATCGGGCGCTTCTTCCGCCACGGCATTGCGCTTTCCAACGGCCGCCGCTGGCTCTTCTCCATGATGGTCGACATCACGAAAGAGGAGGAACAGCGCGAAAAACTCGCCACGCTCCTCGAAACCTTCGAATACGGTTCCGAACTGACGTGCAGCGCCGCGTTCCGGATCGACCCCGCCACCCGGCAGCTCACGGGTACCCGCATGCTCGGCAAGATGTAGCC
>CAZHPP010000071.1:0-12019 GCA_964534535.1 uncultured Victivallales bacterium
AGTTCGCACGGATTGAAATATGCGGTCAAAAACATCGACGGCAGCGTCAACAGGGAAGACTACGGGAAAGACAATGTCTATGCCGTCATGTGTCCCGCTGTTCCAGGCTGGCACAAGTGGCTGGTCGATCTGACCGTCCGCATGGCCGATTCGGGATTTGACGCCGTCTACCACGACCAGGTCGGCACGGGACGCCCGCATCTCTGTTTCGACAAATCGCACGGACACCCGCTGAACGATCCGGCCGCATGGCTCGAAAAAGGCTACTGGCCGATCTACGATGACATTTTTGCAATCCTGCGCAAGACACACCCCGGCTTCTGCCATGCGACTGAAGAAAATGCCGAACCATATCTCAGACAGTTCGACGGATTCCTGGTCTGGCGCTGGACCGATCAGGGACAGATCCCGCTGTATCAGTCGATCTATTCGGGACGCGTACAATTCTTCGGACGCCGTTTCAACATGCAGTATCCGGGGGACAGGCAGTCCTTCTTCAGCAAAGTCGGCCAGCAGCTCGTCAACGCTGAACAGATCGGCGTCTTTGAAATCAGCGATGCCGATGACCGCAGACTCTTCGTCAAGAAGGCAATGCATGTGCGCCTTGCCCTGCTTCCCTGGTTCAACGCAGGACGAATGCTTGCGCCGATCGATTTCGGGAGCACCATGCCGATGGAAAAATCGCTCTGGGGCGGAAATACCAGACAGATCGTCACAATGCCGGAAATCGCCAGTTCGGCATGGCTGGGACAGGATCATTCCCAAATGCTGCTGTTCGTCAACACACAGCACAAGGCCTTGACAGTCCATCCGAAAGTAAAGTCTGAAAAAGGCTTCTGGATCTGCAGAGAGGGCGCAGAAAAACCGATCTTCTCCCAAACTGCATCCCCGCTCAATATGAAAGGACTGAACTTTGAAGTGTGGATCGAAGGCGACAAGGCCGCCGCTGAAAAAATTCAGACGGTCCTGAAAAAAATTTCATCTTTCGACTGCGGAAAGCCGTGGCGCATGATGGTAAAATTTGCGCAGAAGAAAACGACCGGAATTCCAGGCAGAATGTACGGGGCCGGAGATGCCGCCGGATTGATGGCGTGCGCCGCCGCCTCCGACGGCAGCAGGATCGGCTGGATTCAGGATGGCGCCCTGATCTCATTCGGCGAAATCGACTTCGGAACAGCCGGGGCAAAACATATTGTCCTGAACGCCGCGGTCCATCCGGGCTACGCAGGAGGCAATATCGAAATCTTCGCCACCGCCCCTGGAAAGCTGGAATCAAAAATCGCCCGGGTCACACTGGAAAGCACCGGCGGATGGAATGCCTACAGAAATTTCACCGTTCCATTATCCAGGGAACTGACCGGCAGACAAAATATTCTTTTCAAATTCAACGGAAACGCGGCATGCAATTTCGCCCATTGGAGCTACGGAGCCGACTGACCGCAGGCCAGGATTCCGGAGGAAACTGTGGAAATCAGCATGCATTGCTCCCGGGCATCAGCATCTTCCGGACCTCACCGGACGGCATTCGCACCTTTGCAGCGGGCTTCACGCCTGCCCCCCGCGGGAAGTGAGCATTGCAATTTTTCCACCGGTCCGAACTTCAGCACTTCCACGATGCAGTCGCGCACGCACGCGCCGCATTTCACGCATTTTGTTCTGTTGATTTCGATCATCGAAAAGATTCCGGTGCGATCCCCATATCATATCACGTTTTTGGGAAAAAGTCAACTTTCCGGGCGAATTTCACCGGAACCGGACACCGGTTCAAGTCCGGCCGAACGCATCCAGCGGAGCATTCTCCCGCAGCTGAAATCCAGATTATGCGTGATCGTATCGAGCGCATAAAGAGTCGGATCGAACAGCGGTGCGTTCCGGGAAAACGTGCTCGAAATCCAGGCAAGCGGCAGAACAGCCCAGACCGGAAGCGAAAGTTCCCGGATCGTTTTCCCCGGCAGATACTGTTCCGCGATCATCCGGTAATACCGGCTCAGGGTCGTGAATGCGGGGTCGAGCACGGTGACGCCCTGCCCTGCGGCCTCCGGCAGGATCATTGCGGCGTGAAGGGTCCGGCAGACGTTCTCCGCGTGCGCCAGCGGCCAGCGGTTTTTCCCGCGCCATTTTCCGAAATGGACCACAGCTGGCGAATGTTTCAGAAAGGCGACCGTCCGCGGCGTGATCGTGGTGTCGCCGTTCCCGTAAACCACGCATGGCCGGACGCAGGAGAACCCTTCCGCGGGGAGATTCGCCCTCAGCCATTCCTCGGTCATGATCTTGTATTTCGGGTACGGATTCTTTACGGCGTGGTCGAATGGAAGTTCGTCCTCCGTTTCGCCGTGGAAATCATGGAGACCGTAGACGTCCGAGGTCGAAAGGTACACGAACCGTTTCACTCCGTGTTTCATGCAGAGTTCCGCGAGATGTTTCGGCGCCTCGAAATTCGGAATCCGGAACAGGGAATCCGCGCCGACATCGCTCGCCCTCGCCGCGATGTGAAGGACATAATCGTACTTCCCCGCTTCGAACAGGCGGTCCAGCGAACCGGAATCGCAGAGATCGGCACGAACCGCATCCGCTCCGGAGTTCCGGAACCGTTCCGCCGCACGGTTCCGGATCATGCCCGTCACGGAAAATCCCTGCTTCACAAAGTATTCCGCCGCATTCGAACCGATGTACCCGCCCGCGCCTGTGACAAGAATTTTCATCATGCAAGGATCCTGCAGCGCTTCGCGCAGCTTTCCAGAATTTCCGCCGCCCGGGCGAGCTGTTCCTGCGTATGGGTCGCCATCACGTTCAGGCGCAGACGGCACTTCGAGGCCGGGACCGCCGGAGCCGTTCCGATATTCGTGAAGATTCCGGAATCGAACAGCGCGTTCTGGAACCGCCCGAGTTTCTCCTCGTCTCCGACCAGCACGGGAAGGATCGCCGAACGGCTGTTCATGGTGTCGAATCCGCGCCGCTCCAGTTCCGCCTGAAAGAAGCCGCGATTGCGCCGGAGGTTTTCCAGATGCTCCGGCTCCTCTTCGACGATCCGGATGCTTTCCAGGATTCCGGCCGCGGCGGAGGCAGGCATGGCGCTTGAAAAAAACGTGCTCCGCGCATAGTACCGCAGATAGTCGATCACGGATTTCCGTCCCGCGGCAAATCCGCCCATGGCGCCCAGCGCCTTGCTGAACGTGCCGTAATGCAGATCGACGGAATCGCGCACGCCGAATATGCTTGCGGTGCCTTTCCCGTGTTCGCCGACCGCCCAGAATCCGTGCGCATCGTCCACGATCAGGAATCCGTCGAAGGCATCCCGGACTTTCACAAGCTCATCGACCGGGGCGAGGCTGCCCTCCATGGAAAACACGCCGTCCGTGACAATGACTCCGTGCTTCACCATCCGCTGAGCCAGATTCCCGGCGCTCAGATGACGGTAGAGCCGGACCGACGCGCCCGAAAGTCTTGCGCCGTCGAACAGCGAGGCGTGATTGCAGCTGTCGCAGAGGATCGTGTCATCCGGACGGCACAATCCGGAAAGCACGCCGAGGTTGCCGGAATATCCGGAGGGAAAGACCAGCGCCGCTTCCGTGCCGCAGAATTCCGCGAGCTTTGACTCCAGTTCCTGATGGACGACGGTCGTCCCTGCGTAAAGCGGCGGCGACCCCGCTCCGGAACCGAACCGTTCTTCCGCCCTGCGTTCCGCTTCCAGCACGCGCGGATGGAAGTTCAGGTTCAGGAACGAATTGCTCCCGAGCATCAGTATCTCCCTGACCTCTCCGGACGGCGTGCGCACCTTCGTGACGGGCTTCACGCCTTCGAGCAGGGTCATGTGAAGTCCGCCGTAATAGGGCGGCGGGTTCGATTCGAGTTCGCGCGCCAGAAGTTCCGCCTTGTCCGCGACTCCGGCTCCGTACTGAAAGCATCGTTCGAAAAGTGATTTCATTTCGCCGTCATCTCCCGCAGATAGTTTTTCACGGCGCCGACCCGGTTTTCCGGAGCGATGTCCCGGTAATCGGGCGGCGGATTTTTCATGCGTCCGTGCTCCCATTCGAAAAGATTGTCGGAACGTTCCGTAAAATCGCCTTCGCCGATCTTGATTCCCGGCGCACCGTTCCCGTGCGGAACGCCGTAAACGAGCTCGTATTCGCCCACTCCGCCGATCAGCCCCCACAGCGGTTCCGGGAGGTCCGACAGTGCGGCGGAACAGGCCTTCCTCGGATCGAAGAAGAGACACATCCCCGTGTTGACCCTGCGGAAGTTTTCCAGTGCGTCGAAGAATCCGCCGCTGGAATCGGTGGCGAACAGCGCATCGGAAGGAACGGGATCATTCAGGGAAAATTGTATCATCGGTTTTCCGGAAAACATCGCCAGATTCGCCTCGCCCATCGGATGCGAAAGATAAAGGTCGAAGGAAATCCGCTCTTTTGCAATCCGGGTGACAGGATCTCCGCCGGTCTGCGACGCGACGGCCGCCGTCCAGCACCACGGCCGCGCGGAACCGGTGTCGCCGCCGATGCACTTTGCGCCGTAATGCGACAGAACCGATTCCACTCCTTCGGCGATTTTCCTGTAATATTCCATGTCCCGGGACTCGTCCAGATTCCAGGACTGCAGGAGCATCTGCGGAAGGACGCCGCAGGCCAGCAGGTCCGAACACGCTCCGACGGCAATGTCGTGTCCGATGATTTCCGGCGGCGTGCGGGTGAAAAAGTCCTCCGTTTCCGAAAACGAATCCATGGAAAAGAGCATGCCGCCGAACCGTTCCGCATCGGCGCAGTGCGTTTTCAGACGATGAATTTCTGCAAAACCTGCAATAACACTGTTTTCGTTCATTTCATGACTCCTTCGCAGATCAGGTTCAGTTCCGTATCGGAAACGGAAATCTCCACCGGAAGCGTTCCGTGCGGATCGCCGTCATACTCCACTTCTGACGGGGAATCCGATGAAATCCGCGTCGTTCCGGAAACGATCCGGAATTCTCCGCACGGTTTTCCCCGGTAGAGGCTGGAGATCAGCCGGATCCATCCGGCGAACGTGAGATTCCGCACATACCATACGACATATTCCCGGCCGCGGAGCCCCGGCAGATTCAGCTTCAGTCCGCCCGCAACATACGGCATGCGTGTAATCAGAAGATGATTGCAGTGCTCCAGTTTCTCCCCGTTGAGAAAGAACGTCTGCGGCTTCGAATTCAGGATGCACCGCACCACAGCACAGAACGTGCCGAGACGGTCGCCCAGAACCGGACGCAGCCGGTTCGCCAGGGCCGCCGCGGCCGCACCCATGCCGAGATTGCATGAACAGAAAAAATGATTGCCGTCCGCCTTCAGGACCGGCACCTTCCGCACCGTTCCGCGCTTCAGGACTTCAACGGCGGAGCGGTTCGTCGGGATGCCGTGGAACCGGCAGAAATCGGGGCTGGTCCCGGCATACAGCACGCCGAACTTCAGCGACTTTTCCGGATTCTTCATGACGCCGTCCGCGACCGCATTGACGGTGCCGTCGCCCCCGACCGCGGCAACAGCGTCGAATCCGGAGGCCGTGCGCGCCAGTTTCCCCGCCTCGCCGATGTTCCGCAGGACGACACATTCGCACTCCGGCAGGAGCGGAGCGTATCCGCACCACTTTTTCATGGCGCGTCCGCCGTGCGACGAAGGATTGACGAGCACAAGGATTCTCATCGTCCGCCGTTCTCCTTCTTCAGGATGAAAAGAATCCCCCTCGGGAAGAATTCCCTGTTTTCCGCGGACATTTCCAGCCGCTCCGCGGATCTGATCCGCCATCGGCAGGTTCCCGTCAGGGAGGTCATGGACACGGAATCTCCGTCCCGTTTCCATGTTCCGGATTCCCGTTCCGGACCGGAATTCCCCTCATCATATTCCGTGGTAAAGGAACCGTCTGGATGAAAACAGACCGTCATCGGGATGATTCTTTCGGCGGAACTCCTTCCGCAGTCTACTGCACAGCAGTTCCATTTCCCGCAAATCTGTTCCGGTTCCAGCTCAACGCTTCGGCAGGAACAGAAGCACACCACCGCGGCTGAGGCTGCGATCAGCAGGATGTCTTTCATTTGTAAATCTCCATTTTTTCATAGATGCGCGTCGGTGTTCCACGGTTCCAGCCTGCAACGATTTTTTCTGTTTCCGGCCACGGGACCGGCAGCGTTTTCCCCGAACGCCGCGCGATTTCGCCCGCGTGCACGCAGCAGCACCATTCTTCGCACGGAACGCGGAATGTCTTCCGCATCCGCTCATAAATCACGGGAAAGCTCTCATTGTTCAGATTCCCGAAGGAAAGATTCACGAATTCGCACGGCTGGACCTCGCCGGAACAGCCGACATAGAAACGGTCGATCCCGCCCGCCGTGCACCCGAGCATTTCCGGCGATTCCTCGAACACCTGCGCCATCAGCACGGGGGAAAGTCTCTTCTTCGCCGAATTGTATCGGAGCTGGGCGGCACATGCCGTTTTCACGGCTTCCGCATGGCGGGAAGAATCGAACGTTTCATTTTTCCAGAGCCCGCATGCTTTCGGGTGAATCAGCTGGATGTAGCTGCATTGTTCCGATTCCGCAAGCGCCATGACGGAGTCAATTCCTCCGGAAAGGATCTGTTCGTCCTTGAGAACCGTATTGAATCCCGTGAGCATTCCGGCGGCCCTGCATCCGCGCAGGAACCGGAGCGCCGTTCCGAACGAGCCGGGAACGCCCGTAAAGGCGTCGTGCGATTCCGGATCGACCGAATGAATCGAGCTCATGACGCCCGTGACTCCAAGCTCCTTCAGCCGGACGATCTTTTCCGGGGTCGCGGAAAAGCCTGTGGAATTGACCCACACTTCCAGCCCCTTCGTTTCCCGGAGCAGTGCTTCCAGACGCTCGAAACGAAGCAGCGGCTCCCCGCCTTCGACCGCCCACGCGGAAACTCCGAAGTCACGAAGTTCACGCACAATTTCAAGCATCCGTGGGAGCGGCGTCTCCTTCGGATCATCCAGCCCCTGATAACAGTGCGGGCAGCGGTACGCACACGCCTTCGAAATGGAAAACACCACGCTGACCGGACGCGGCGGGACCCGCAGAAATTTGTCCTCCATCGCAGTGAAGAACGCCTCCGACGGATACCGCGGCATGTAGAAGTCCAGCTTGTATTCCCCCGACTCCAGTTTCAGCAGCTTGTGGCGGAAGAACACGCCCGTGAACACGGCGGCCTTCGAAAGCACGCGGAATGACCGGAACCGGAATGCGCACGCGAGCGACATCCGCGCATAGAAGAGCAGTTTCGGAAGCCCCGTCACAAATTTATTCTTTTTCATCCGGATACCACCTGTAAATGAGGAGAATCGTCAGGAACGCGCCCCCCGCCGCAGCCAGCCACAGGGGCGAACGCAGAACGGCAAAGCCGAGTGTGAACATCACGCACTGAAGACAGTTCAGCAGCGTC
Organism: uncultured Victivallales bacterium; assembly: GCA_964534535.1. GTDB lineage: Bacteria > Verrucomicrobiota > Lentisphaeria > Victivallales > UBA1829 > CAZHPP01. Next base: position 7,419 of record CAZHPP010000071.1, read on the forward strand.
GCCGCATGATACCTGCGGTCGGCCAGCTGAATCACAAGTCCGGCGGAAAGCGCAATCAGGAAAACGGAAAACAGAATTCCTTCCGCAATCCTGCCGCGGAGGATCAGCGCTCCCCCGAAAAACAGAGAGAACACAAGCGAGGCCGTCCCCGTGATCCAGAGGGAAACCCGCGCGGGAAACAGCACCTGCAGGGTCAGCTTTCCCACCGCGCGGTCGCCGCCGGAGTCCTTGAAATAACTGTTGTGGCACATCAGCGCCTGAATTCCGCAGAGGAGTCCGAAAGTCGGCAGGAGCTCCGTGAACGGCCGCCAGCCCGCATCCGGGCCAAGCGCCGCGGTCCAGCCGTAGACGGCGCACATGGCGATGGCGCCGCCGTAGACGAAGCATCCCAGCACGGGAACGCCTTTCAGAGGGGAATACGCCAGATTGAGCGCGGCCCCGGCCAGGACGGGAAGCAGCGTCCGGGGCGAAATCAGGAACGAAACGGCGCAGAATATGAGCATCAGCGCGGAAGAGAGGATCAGCGCCGGCTTCAGGGGAAGTTTTCCCGTGACCGCCGGTCGGTGCGGCGCATTGATCCGGTCCTCCGGAAGATTCGCGGCGTCGTTGAAAATCTGATTGACTCCCCAGGCGAAGAATCCGATTCCGAGAATCGCAAAATCCACCCCGCGCCACGGCGCGTGGTTCATTCCGTGCGCAAGGAGAATCCCGGCCAGCGTCGCGGAACCCGTCACGAAACAGTAATACAGGCGCATGGACCGCAGATAATAATACAGGAAGCGCATCGTCACTTCTCCAGACGGTCCATGGCCTTCTGGAGCTTCACCATGAATTGAATCAGCTGCTTCCGCTCCTTCGGCGTGAAGACGGAGATGATCCGGTGGACTCGTTCGCGGTAGGACGCTTCCGCCGTCTCCAGAAAGTCAAATCCTTTCTTCGTGAGCTCCAGACGGTAGACCCGGCGGTTTTCCGGAACATCCCGGCGGCGGACGAATTTCTGTTTTTCGAGTTCGTCGATCATCCCCGTCAGATTGGATTTGTCCACGAGAAGGCGTCCGCTCAGATCCTGCTGGGAAAGCGGTTTTTCCGCATATTTGAGGGCCATCAGCGCATTGAACTGGGTTTCATTCACGGGAAAGTCCCGGAAAAAGTTCTTCGCCTGTCTCTTGAGCAGAATTCCGGACCACCAGATCCCCATCAGTGTCTCGTGCTCCTCGTCGTCGAACGGATTGATTTCATTGAAAACCATGAATTCATGTCTCCTGTCATTTTTTTGTTTTACTTCATACAATATACATTACAACAGTTATAAAGTCAACTGTTGTTTCAAAAAAATAATTAGCTGCGTACGGAACGTTGACTGTTTTTTTCAGGGATTCGGGGGGCCAGGTGGGAAAACGGAGGGTTGCCCCCTGGTCGACAGACGTCGACAAAAAACGAGCGCAAAAATTGCAATTTTTGCGCAGGGTGCAGGGCTCTTTGAGTCCTGCCGAGGGTTCAAGGGGCGAGCAGCCCATTGGAAATGCATTAAAATCAGTCATCATGCAGAACAGAGCCAAATAATTTAATTCCCGTCCGCGATTCCGCATCCGGCAAACCGGGAAGGCCTTTCCGGATGCACCGCTCTTCCGGAAAACGACGATGAGGAACGGATTTCCGCGCTCCGGAGCTTGAAATCGTGTACGGAATGGATTATGTTACCCCGATAACATCGGAGATTCATCATGCTTCAGCTTCTGGCTGCAACCACCAACAGACACAAAGTCGAAGAGTTCAAAAGCCTCCTCGGCGACCTCAATACAAAAGTCAACATCATCACCATCGACACCATTCCCCATTTTCCCGAAATGAAGGAGACCGGGAAATCCTTCGAGGAAAACGCTGAAATGAAGGCGGAACAGGCTTCCGCCTACGCCGACATGGCCGCCTTCGCCGACGACTCCGGACTCGAAGTCAGCGCCCTCGGCGGCGCCCCGGGAATCTATTCCGCGCGCTATGCCGGTCCCGGCGCCACAGACGAACAGAGGGTCGCAAAACTTCTCGACGCCATGAAAGGAAAAACCGACCGCAGCGCCCGCTTCGTCTGCGTTGTGGCGATCGCCTACCGCGGCGACGACGTGGCCTCCTTCCGCGGAGAAATCCGCGGGAAAATCATTGATTCCCCACGCGGCGCGCACGGGTTCGGCTATGACCCTGTCTTCGTCCCGGACGGCTTTGACAAGACCTTTGCCGAGCTCACGATTGAGGAAAAGGACCGCATCAGCCACCGCGCCGAAGCCATGTCGAAGGCTGTCAAATTCATCCGCGCCGAACTGGAAAGCATGGACGACTTCGAATTCGTATGAATCTCCTGCGCACAATCCTTCTGATTTCCGCGCTCTGCCTGGGCGCGGCGGAATCCCATGCCGCAAAGATTTCCTTCGTGCGCCCGTCAAAAGCCGGGGAAATCCAGCACGCAAAACTGGCGCTCACTCTTTCCCGGGAATATCTGTTCGATCTCCCGGGCACCGAGAACGGGGTACGCAAACAGGAAACTCTGACCGCCGTCTTTGAAGGCCGGATCAAAGTGCTGGAAGTCAACCAGGCGGGCAATCCCGTTGTCTGCGAAATCACACCTGCCAAATGCGGCGGGCTCGCGAACGGACGCAGCCTCGATCTCGCCGTGCTGAAAGATGCCGTGATCCATGCAGATATGAAAACGTTTCCATGCAGATTCACGCTCGGGAACGGAACAAAAGTCTCGCGCGACGCCCAGATTTTTCTGGCCTCGCTGTTCCGCATCCAGCCGGAAACTTCCCTGTCCGATACGCTGGGGAAGGAGGCGGATTCCGGGACGGGCAAAGTCTGGACTCCGGATTCCGCTCCGATTCTAGATTCTCTGCGGGCACGCGGCTTCACTCTCGCCAAGAGCGACATCCTCGCCTCCGCCCGGATTCAGGGACGCGAAAAATTCAATCGGCTCGAATGCGTCAGGATCACCATTGAGTTTGAAACGAAAAAATCCATCGGGATCGACTTCCGTCTCCACGCAAAAATCACGCTGCCGGAAAACGCCCGGGACGGCGGCGTGCTCAAGATGGAACGCGACGGCGTGGAAGTCGTCGACCGGCGCGTGAGTTCCGGCGAACCTGCGGCGGAGGGCACCCGGGTCCGCGTCATCACGAAGGAAAACATGCTCGTCGTGCTTTTGCCCGCGGCTCCGGGAGCCGAAGCACAGACGCCCTCCTTCTTCAATTCTCTTTTCACGAAATAACCCGGATACATAACGCGGCCGGAAACTTCATGATCGGAAGCTTCCGGCCGTATTTTATTCACGTGAGGTTCTTTATTTTTCCTTGCTCTTGTCCATGGCCGCGTCAAATTTGACTTTGGAGGGAGCAAAATCGATGCGCCGGACGAAATCATGTGCGTCCTTTGCTCCGTAGATGCGGTCCATGCCGGAGTCTTCCCATTCGACGGAAAGCGGGCCGGCGTAGCCAATCCGGTTGAGTTCGCGGATGATCTCCTCGAAATTCACGCCCCCGTGTCCGGGGCTGCGGAAATCCCAGCCGCGGCCGGGCCTGCCGAAATCCAGATGCGAGCAGAGGATTCCGCTTTTTCCGTCGAGCGTGAGTGCGGCATCCTTGATGTGCACATGGTAGATCCGGTTCGGGAATTCCTGCAGGAAGCGCACGGGGTCGACCATCTGCCAGAGGAGATGGCTGGGGTCAAAATTGAATCCGAACTCAGGACGGTTGCCGATGGCCTTGAGCGTGCGTTCGGCGCTGACGATGTCGAACGCGACTTCGGTCGGATGGACTTCGAGGGCGAATTTGACGCCGCAGTTTTTGAACTCGTCGAGAATGGGGTTCCAGGTTTCGGCGAAGAATTCATAGCCGTCATTGATCATCTGTTCGGAGACGGGCGGAAAACTGTAGAGCATGTGCCAGATCGGAGATCCCGTGAAGCCGTTCACGACTTTGATTCCGAGATTTTCGGCGGCGCGGGCGGCATTTTTCATGGACTGGATTGCCCATTTGCGCTTGGCTTCGGTTTTTCCGGCGAGACGGCCGGGGGCGAAGGTGTCGGTGCGCGCATCGGAATCGGGGTCGCAGGTGAGCTGGCCGGCGAGGTGATTGCTGATGGCCCAGAGCTTCATGCCGTTCTTTTTGAGGATATCGAGACGGTTTTTGCAGTATTTTTTATCTTTCGCGGCTTTGTCGACGTCCATGTGGTCGCCCCAGCAGGCGATTTCGAGTCCGTCGTAGCCGATTTTTCCCATGATCTGAGCGACTTTTTCGTAAGGCAGATCAGCCCACTGGCCGGTGAAAATAGTGACAGGTCTCATTTCCGTCTCCTTTTATTTGGGAAATTGAAGTTGAGTGAAATGTAGCCGTGATTTGGTGCAATTCAAGAGAATCTTTGATTTTTTTTAAGTCGGACGGTTGAATTTTCGCAAAAAAATGGCATATTGCAGGGATGATATGCGGCCCTGGTAGCTCAGTGGATAGAGCAGCGGTTTCCTAAACCGTTGGTCGTGGGTTCAACTCCCGCCCGGGGCACCAATTTTTACACTCATTTTTACCTGTTTTCCCCATTTTTGAAACATGACGAAAAACGCC
>CAZHPP010000072.1:0-11741 GCA_964534535.1 uncultured Victivallales bacterium
TCCGCCGAAAGGCTCGAAGCTCGTGCCGGAGGACAACGTCATAGCCGGAAACGTCATCGGCTACGGCGGAACATCAGGAAAGATATTCATCAACGGCCAGGCCGGAGAACGCTTTGCAATCCGCAACTCGGGCGTGACGCTCGTCGCGGAGGGCGTGGGCGACCACGGCTGCGAATACATGACCGGCGGACGCGTCGTGATCCTCGGAAACGTCGGCGTGAACTTCGCCGCAGGCATGACCGGAGGGCTCGCGTGGGTCTACGACCGCAGCGGCCATTTCGATCTGAGCTGCAACGTGGAAAGCGTCGACCTGGAAAGCGTCGAGCCCGGTTCCGCCGACGAAGCCGAACTTCTCGGCCTCCTCCGCGAGCACGCAAAGGCCACAGGAAGCCCCAGGGCGAAGGCCATCCTCGCCGACTGGGAAAACGAACGCCATCATTTCGTGAAGGTCTTCCCCGTCGAGTACCGTCAGGCGCTCGGCAAGATGACCCGCGACGACGAGCTCGCCGTCGACCGCCGCAAACAGGATTACTGATGTGAGGTGAAACCATGAACAGAATTCAATCCATGTACCGCGCGCCCGAACAGAGAAAATACGATTATCATGAAGTCGAGCGCCGCTTCACCGAAGCCGAACTCCGCGACCAGACCTCCCGCTGCCTGAACTGCGGAATCCCGTTCTGCCACGGATTCGGCTGCCCCCTCGGGAACGTGATCCCCGAATTCAACCGCGCCGCCCACGAGGGCCGGTACGAGGACGCCTTCCGCATCCTTTCCATGACGAGCTATTTCCCGGAGTTCACCTCCCGCGTCTGCCCGGCCCTCTGCGAGGGCTCCTGCACGCAGGGAATCGACACCGAGGCCGTCATGATCCGCCAGGTCGAAAAGTTCATCATCGAGACCGCGTTCGAGCGCGGCTGGGTGCGTCCCGTCATGCCGACTCTCCGCACGGGGAAGAAGGCCGCGGTCATCGGCGGCGGTCCTTCCGGACTCAGTGCCGCCGAGACGCTCAACCGCCTCGGGTTCTCCGTGACCCTTTACGAGCGCTGCCGCAGGCCGGGCGGACTCATGCGCTACGGCATCCCCGACTTCAAGCTCGAAAAGCAGGTGATCGACCGCAGGCTCGCTGTCATGGAGGAGGAAGGAATTCATTTCGTGACGGGCGCGAACGTCGGCACCGACCTTTCCGCCGAATATCTCAGACGCACGAACGATCTGACGGTCGCCGCGATCGGAACCGATTCCGCACGCGACCTGAAGATTCCCGGACGCGATCTGCCCGGAATCCATTTCGCCCTTGAATTTCTCCGCGGACAGAACCGCGTGAATTCGGGCGAGCTCGCCGAACTGCCGGTCTCCGCAAAAGGCAAGCGCGTGCTCGTGATCGGCGGTGGCGACACCGGCAGCGACTGCGTCGGAACGGCCACCCGCCAGGGCGCGGTCTCCGTCGAACAGATTGAGATCATGCCGCGTCCGCCGGAGCGCCGTTCGCATTCGACTCCGTGGCCGCTGTGGCCGTATCTTCTCCGCACGAGCTCCAGCCATCTGGAGGGATGCGGACGCCGCTGGAATCTTTCCAGCCTGCGGTTCCTGGGCGAAAAGAAGCTCGAAGGGGTCGAGGTCCAGACGGTCGAATGGTCGTTCACGCCGGAAGGCAAACCGCTGAAGTTCGTGCCGGTTCCCAACACGGTCGAGACGATTCCGGCGGACCTGGTTTTGCTTGCGATGGGGTTCACCGGGGTGAATGCGGAGGCTCCCGCGCAGTTTGGAATGGAAGCCGTGAAAGGCAGATTTGTTTCCGTTCCGGAAAAGAATCTGATCGCGGCGGGCGACTGCAAAAACGGCGCGACTCTGGTTGTCCGCTCGATTGCGGATGCGAAGGACACGCTGCGGAAGCTGTTCGCAAAATAGGAAAAGCTCTCTCTCCACGGCGGACGGATGCCGTCCGGGTCTTTTGACACCGGCGTCCGCCCGCCTCTTTTTTTGTCATGCGGGCGGATTCTTTGATGCAGTTCCGGAAAAATCGGCGCTATTTGTTGGGCGTCACGGAAATTTTATCGATGCGGAAGGTTCCTTCGGCTATGCCGGCATCCGTGCCGTCCGGATCGGCCAGCGTAAAAATCAGCACAGGTGTCACATAATCGGAAACATAGGGAACCGAGAATTCCTTCCATTCTTTGGAGAGATCGAATCCCGGGCCGGTCCAGCCGCCGGAACCTCTGCAGACTTTTAATTTATTGGATCCGCTTATGGCCTTTGCGAAGAAGTGAAGGGTTGCCGGAGTCTTCGGCGGGAGGCTGTATCCGAGAATTACTTCTCCGCCGGCACGCCACGGCACATCGTTTTCAGCGGGATCCGAAATGGAGATTTCCAGACAGCTTTTGCTGTTTGCCGCGCCGTCATTGGCAATATGCTTTACCCATTCCGGTTTCGGGCCCTTGACACAGACTCCCTGCGCCTGTCCCGAGATTCCTGATTCGAAATCGACCGCTTTTTTCTGTCCCCCTGCACAGAGGATCAGACTTCCCAGGAACAGAGAGGCGAACATTGCGCGTTTCATGATTCTTTTTCCTTTCATTCTTTTGCTTTTTATTCCAGAATCCGACGGATGCTGGAGCCAGCCGGGACAGAGACTCTGAATCTTTGTTTTCCGAAGCGCGGAGCATGATCCGGAGAATGGATTTCCGATTCGATTGGCGCAGCCGTCGGATTGTGTATTTCAAGGAACGGTTTTTCCCCTGCGGCCAGCCCGTCCGCCACGAGCGTGAGTTTCAGCGCCGGATTGTCCGCAAGGAACACATTTCCTGCCCAGATGCTGTTTTTCCGTTCCATCGGTTCCTGGAAATAGAATTTTTTTGTTTTTCTATCCGCTCCGATGAACCGGCAGCGGGGACGTTCCGAACTGTACACCGCGGCACAGCCGTTGTCTTCCAGTCCATCGACTGCGACCGGGAGATCGATCCCGAGTCCTGACTTCGGGCCGACAGAAAACATTGCTTCTCCGTTTTGGGCCTTTACAGCGAAGACCACCGGTCCGGGAAGATGTTTCCCTGCCTGCATTTCAAACGGGAAATCTCCTGCGATCAGTTTTGCCAGCAGTGCGACCCGTTTTCCGGCGCGTTCCCTGTCCGTGATGACCGCGGTTGCAAACGCATATTCAAGTTTTTCGCCCTTACGGTAACGTTTGCCCGGCGTTCCGACTCCGAATTCAATCATTCCGTAGGGCAGCTGCGCCGACCAGTTCCAGCGTTCGCCGGAAAGCGGGAATACCGCAAGATATCCGCACGGGAAATCCGTTACGACGGAAAACCATTCCCCGTTGGCGAGAGTTCCCGCATCGGTGTATTTTTTCCCTGCCTTATAGATCACAGCCGGCTTGCCGGCGCGAAGGAACGCAAGGTCGATCTTCCCGTTGAATGCCCTGGGCTCGAAACAGAATTTTCCAAGCTGGAACCCGAGGGGTTCCCCGGAAAATTCAGCGTCTTCCGTAAATTCGAGTTCGCCTTTGTAAAGAAGGATGGAGCCGTCATAATTCTGGATGGATTCCATCGGCCTTTGCTTGTCCCAGGCGATATGAAAGTCCACGCGGTCCCGGAATGCGTACATGGTCTGCCGATGGATGACGAACGGAAGTTTTCCGAGAATCTTCGGCGGAGAACAGAGGGAAGGAGTCGGACGGGTTTCCGTGTCAAAGCCCTCCGATATTTCATCCGCGGTCGAATCGACGACCTGCACCTCGCCGTTGGCAAGACGGACGTCCATCCGCATTGCGGGGAGTGTGCCCGGAGCCGTTGCAAAGACATCCTTCCCGTTCTTCAGAACCAGTCTGCTGACGGGGATCAGGCGCGGCGTGGCTCCGCATATCGGAACGGCGCAGTCAATGCCGGAAACTCCTTCATTGCCGGTATTCCGGAACGGCTTCAGATAAGGCAGTCTCTGCTGACGGTCCGGGTGCCAGCAGAACCCGAGGGGACCGAGAATGTTCAGGTTGTCCCCGCAGCGGAACAGTCCCTGTTTGTAGTCGTATGAGAAAAGCGAATCGGAGACGGCACGGTTTCCCGCGTTGTCCACTGCTTCGCACCAGATATTGCGCTGCTTGTCATGCACAAGCTCCGTTTCCACGGAAAAATTTTTTGCTCCTTTGGCATCGAATCTTTTCAGAAGGCCGTCCTCTGAATCCATGATTCTTACTTCCCGGATTCCTGCGGGACTGGAGACATCCGCGCGGAGACGGATTCTTCCGCAGCCTGCCGTATGCAGGGGACGCGGGTCCTCCTGGACATTCACGCCGCAGAACCGTTTGAAGACGAGGCCTTTCCCGTAGACGAGAGCGTAATCGTCCACGCGGGAATTTGTATTGAGGATTTTCTTGATCCTTCCGAAATCCGAACTCATCATGGAAGCTGTGTCCGCGGCTGAGGAAACTTCCTCCGCCGACCTGATCCGTGTATAGGGAAGGATGTTGATCATTCTGAGGTCGTGCAACATGAATATCGCATTCTTTTCATTGTCCGCGATCAGTTTCGTCCCTTCATAGGCCCGCGGAACGGCGTTCCAGAACCAGTGAAGATTTTCCGGACGGACCGAGTTCCCTGCAAGCCCCCCTGCATCAATGATCGCACAGGGTGCAAAACCGTTGATTTCGCTGTAACGTCCGAAGTGACGGATCGTTTTACCGTCCCAAAGCTGGAAGGCCCCTTTGCCGTGGTTGTCAAAGGGCTTGCCGCCGGGCCAGACGACTTTTTCGCCGAGGACCATCCGGCGAAGTCCGCTTCCGTCGGTGAATTCCACTCCGAACCCTGCATAAAAGTCATCTTTGCATGCTGCTTTGCAGTCCGCCTTCAGTTTCTCAAAGGTTTTTTCCGTGAGCTTTTCCAGAGGATCCGTAAAGACGATGAAGGCAAGGCCTTTCTTCCTGGCGGCGGAAACATACTCGGCGACGGAGCTTTTCCCGTCCGAATATGAACTGTGGAGACCGATGATGCCGCGGTATTGTTTCTTCGGAACTTCTCCGAAAGGGGGATCAAAAGACACAGACTTTGGAAAACGCACAGCGGAGTGGGAGGACGAGGGAAAATAGGTTCCCTCAACCCCTGCCGCATGGGCGGATTCTCCGCACCACCGTATCGCATTTTCCTCAAGCTTGAGAAGATCGCTAGGAACACTGCCGACGCCTTTCGTTTCCACGGTCTGCGACCATACGTCTTTGCCGAAGTTCAGTCCCGTATGCAGACGGCTTACCGGAATGCAGACGATGCGGCCCTTTCCAAGCTCCCGCACCGCGATCAGCGGAATTTCACCGTTCTCTGAACCGGGGGCGGCAATCACGGATTCCATGGAGGGAACATTGGCAGACAGACTGCGCTGCCAGCTTTTCGCGCCTTTCTCCGTCCGGACGATGATGTTCCATTCCGGAGAATATTTCATCAGCGGCACGCCCGGATATCCCGAATAGGAAAGAACGGGGAGCCACAGTCCGGAAACGTCTTCCGTCACGGGGTGCTTCCCAATGTTTTTTGTGAAGAAGACATCTTCACCGTATATCGGGAGGCCTGCCACAAAGACCGATTTTTTCCGCGTTTTTATATCAATAACGCCTTCATGGAGAATTTGCATTCCGAGCGGACGGAATGCAATGTTCCAGAATTCCTCGTCGTCATGATTCGGATAGCGTGTCGGGCTGGGAAATACGACCAGCCCGCCTCCGTCACTCACAAACGCCGCAAGCTCTTTTCCCAGCCGTTCCGCCGATGCACGTTTCGCCGGGTCAAGTTTATTGACAGATTCATCCAGTGGCTGAAGAAAGAGGACCTGCGCTTTCCGGATTTCGCCGGAGATTCTGCTTTCCGGGCAATTCGGCATCAGGTTCCTGATCTCAATTTGAAAAGGGGTGATCCCTTTCGTCTCAAGATGCTTCGCAAATTTGTCATACATCACAAATTCGGAATTGCTTTGCGGCAAAAATCCGTTTGTGATTCCGACCTTCAGATCCGAAGCCGCAAAAATGGTCAGGGCCGACAGGACTCCTGCCGCAGTGATCAGATGTTTCATCGTATTGCCTTTCCTCTTTTAAATGCCGTTGTCCAGCATGGTGGCACTGTTCATTCCCCAGAAATAGGAATTTTTCTGTGTGATGTTCGGGAGAGTCAGTTTGACTCCGTTGATTGTGTTTCCCCCGACAGCGACAGCATTTGCCGTCAGCATTCCATGGCGAAATCCGACGCTCGCAAGATTTTCATAGCACATCGTCCAGTAGGCGTTCGCGGACATTTCGCCGCTTGGCCAGGTGGAGTCCATGATGAGCATGGTCTTGGAAGGCATTCTGATCTGTGTCACTTTATAATGCTGGTAAGCCGACGGTTTATTCTGCGTGATGATCAGATTGATTCCATAACTGACGGAGATGGCGCCTCTTTGGGCGCGGGAGTCCGTCGGACACTGAAAAATCGTTGGACCTTTCTTCCGGTCTTTGTTTTTTGCCTGCTCATAAGTAGTGTTTACATATTTCATTTCACAGAGGATGCGGTACCACTCTTTTCCACTGGAACTGGAATAATATTCCGGAAGCCAGTCATCGGAGTCCTGTGTGTACATCAGTGTCGATGTTCCGAGCTGTTTCAGGTTCGAGGTGCAGTTGGTGCTCTTTACTTTTTCCCTTGCCTTGTTCAGTGCGGGCAGAAGCATTCCCGCCAGAATCGCGATGATCGCAATCACGACCAGAAGCTCGATTAATGTGAAAAATCCCCCATACGAACCTTGCCTTTTTCCCATGTTCTGTTCCTTTCCTCTTCGGGTTATTTGTATCTGGAGTGAGATGTTCCCTGAACTCTCCAAAATATCTTCTTTTTCAGTCATCGATCGGTTTCCCCTTCAGCAGGAGCGTGATAATTTCAAACGGACGGAACGCGATCCGGCCTTCCGGAAGCGGTTCCATCGGAACGCCTTCCGCCGAAGCCCTGCAGAGCGTCCTGCCCTCCGTCAGTTTCCCGGAAAGCACGGCTTGCGCCGGACACCCGACCGTCTCGTACAGCCGCACCAGAATGCCGTCCTCCACTGCATGAATTCCGGAAACAGCGACATTCGGAGCGTCGACCCGGAGCAGCGAACCTTCCGGAAGCGATCCGCGGATCATCTGCGGTTTGCGGTTCAACAGAAATCCGAGTTCCGGAGCCTTCGCCATGTCCGCGGGAGAGTGCGCCCGGAACGCAAATTCGTATTCGTGAACGCCGTTGTCCATGGCGCCCGGCGGCGGCGTGAGACTGCCGTCGACGGTTTCGGTTCCGCTGCGCAGCAGACTCACGTCGATGTGTCCGCACTGGACGGAGTGTCCCGGCGTTCCGGTATTGGCGACGGTCAGTCCGCCTTCGAAATCGGAAAGGTTGACCCAGTTCAAAGCGGGCCAGTCGCCTTTTGCAAGATTGTAATCCGCATTGGAAGCCAGCAGCTTTGCCGAGGATTCGAGCTCGCACGGTATTTCGAAATACGGCTTGCGCGTGGCGCATGCGCACGGGGTTTCGAACGTGGCGCGGGCGTTGGCAAGATCGCAGCGGACAGGGAAGCGGATGAAAACCTTCGTGGCCGAACCGTGCCATTCGAGCCGGAGCTTCAGCGTAAAATAATCAAGTTCGTGGTAGAAGCGGTATTCCTTGCGGAAGGAAAGCGAACCGAATCCGGGCCAGTGCACGGCCGGATCGCCGAATTCGGGCGGCGCGGGAAGCACCTTGCCTTCTGTAACCGCCTTGAAAAAGACATCGCCGCGGGAACATTCCGTCACGCGCTCCTCCTCGAAAGAGAGTCCGCGATGGGCGGTCTGGAACCCTTCGCGCCACATGCTGCCGGTGTCGCGGCGGAACAGAATTTCGCCGAATCCGGAATCCGGGAAGACGTTTTTCCCTTCCAGATTGACAATTTTCGGCTCGGGCGACGAGAAATCAGCCTTGAAATACTTTGTCCGGAAGGCCGGACCGCAGGGCGTCGGTTCCGGAGCCGGAACGGTTCCTGCGGCGTGTCTGATCCCGAACGGCGGCAGGTCCGCGGCGAAGACCGCGCGGTCTCCGTCCTTCTGCGCCGGAACGCCTTCGGGGGCGGAGTCCGCTTCGATGACCCGGAGTCCGGAAGAGAGGTCGAACGAGCAGAGCGAAACGCCTTTGCCGGGCAGGCGGAGTTCGCCGGGGTCGGCGCGGTCGAAAAGATCGTTCAACTCCCTGCTTGCGGAATCAGTGTGGCACCCGCAGGCGGCATCGTGGAACTGACAGAGGCTCAGGTCGTGCCAGCTGCTTTCGAAATTGCGTCCGCCGCCGGAAACAGCGTCCAGGAACTCGGCTTTGAAGAGTCTGTTTTCGAGCGCGCGGATTTTCTGCTTGACACCGATCCGCGTGGTGTAGCACCCAGTGAAGACCGGGTTGAATTCGCCGGAATATTCCGGGAAGGCTGTTTCGTCAAGTTCCTGAAGATAGCGGGAAAGATTTCCGAATTCGAGCTGCTTCCCGCCCAGACGGTTGGCCTCGGCGAGAATGGGGAAGATGCTTTCCTGAAGAACGGTTTCTTCTGTGGTATAGGCGATGCGCGCGGTTCCGTCGAGATGTTTTGCGGCGAATACGTTTTTGGCCAGCTGGGCTGCGCCGCGGCGGATGACGGGCACGTTCAGCTCGTAGCCGCCATGCGTGACTTCCGCTGCGGAGCGGAACACCGTGACGCCGGAAGCGCCGTCGAGCGAATTCCAGCGGAACACTCTGGCTCCGGCGACCGCGGCGGGCGCGTTCGGCATGCGGCCGGGACTCAGAAAGCGGTATCCGCACTGGGCGAGAATCTGCGGAATCTGGGCGCACATGCCGAAGGAGTCGCAGAGACAGAGCATATCCGTTCCGGCACCGAGTATTCTGCGGTAGTATTCGCGTCCGAGGAGGAAATTGCGGAACAGGGATTCTCCGCTGACCATGTTGAGGTCGGGAATGCAGAGCGCTCCGAACAGTTCGAGGCGGCCTTCCTGAACGAACTTTTTCGCGGGGGCGATGAGTTCGGGATGCTGTTCGAAGAAAACGCGTGCGGCTTCCGCCTGTTCCATGGAGAAAACCATGTCCGGATATTTTTCCGCATAGCGGAACAGAGCGAGGAACTGTTCTTCGCGGACCTTGGCATATTCTTCAAAGGTTCTGCGCCAGATGAGGTCGGAGTGATGGTTCATGACGAGGAAGAGTTTTCCGCAGGAGGAATTTTCCGTTTTCGGCGCTTCCTGCAGTTCCTTTCCGGCGGAGACATAAAAGCCGCTGGCGCCGCGGCATTCGACGAAGCCGTTGTTCATGAGCTCCTTCAGGGCATTCTGGACGACGGAAAGGCTCACCTCGAAATTTGCGGACATTTCGCGGACGGTGGCAAGGCGTTCGCCGGGAGCGAGTTCGCCTCTGCGGATCTTCTGGGCGATTTCCTTGAATACGCGGACCCGTTTCGGCGGAGCTGTCTTTAAGTCTTTGGCTTTCATGTGCATCCTTTTGTATCTTCTCCTGTATTATACTCTATTCCGTTGAATTTGTCAAGAGCATAAAATACAAAAAAATACAAAAAATTACAGAGATGAAGCGATTTTCCCCGGGAATCCGGCAGCAGGATGTGCGGGAATTACTTTTTCCGGGATTCCAGTTTTTCCCAGAAGACGTCCGCCGTGTCGCTCTGGGAATTTCTGGGAAGAATGGCGCGGTCCGTGATGAACATGAGGGAGGGCATGGTCCGCAGGGAATCCACGTCCTTCGCTTCCGGCGGAAGGCTGAGAATCTGGAGGGAGTCCAGCGTATGAAGCGGCGAGATGTCCCGCAGGTTCCGGCAGTCGTAAAGGCTGAGGGTCTTGAGCGGCATTCCGCGGAGGGGCACGATATTGGTGATGCGGGAGGAATCGACCATCAGGTTTTCGAGCTTCATTCCGGAAAGCGGCGTGAGCGTGTTGAAGGCGTTTCCGCCGGCATCGAGCGTGACGAGCGGCATTCCGCGGAGAGGGGCGAGCGACCGGATTTCATTCGAGCGGATGGAAAGCTGTTCGAGGCTGGCACCTTCCAGCGGGTCGAGCACCCGGATCCGGTTGCGGGAAACGTTCAGCGACCGGATGGCGGAAAGACGGATCTGGTCCAGCGATTCCAGCCGGTTGCCGGAACATTCAAGGCTCTTGAGCGGAATATTCCGGATCGCCTCCAGGGACGAGAGTCTGTTGCCGGAGCAGTCCAGAACTTCCAGCGGCATGTTTTCGAGTCCGGAAAGGTCTTCCAGTTCGTTGTCGGAGCAGTTCAGGAATACGAGGGAGGTTCCCGCAAGCTTTCCGAGCGAACGGAGTCCGTAGCCGGAGACGTTCAGCCGCGTGAGATTGCGGGTGCGGACGATTTCCGTGAGGAGGCTGTCCGCGACGTCGGGCGGCAGTTTCCGGTGCGGAAGCTGAAGGAGCTTCATCACGATTCCCGTGCGCGGATTGGAAACGAACAGGTCGTTCACGAGGGCGAGCGCGTTCTTGTAGAGTCCGTCCTTCCAGTACATCATGGCGTCGAGTTCGAGGATTTTTTCCCGGTACCGGAAACTGGTGAAGCGTGCCGCGATGCGGCGCTTGATGTCGGAAAGGATCCTGGTGCGTCCGGCGTCGTCGGCCAGATAGGAAACCGTGGTGACATAGGCCTTGGCGAGCGCCTCTTCAGCGATGGGGCCGGTGGTGTAGTTGTCCGCCAGAGTGAGATATTTTTCCACGGCGTCCCGGTAGTAGCCGAGTTCGACGAGTGCGTCGCCTGCGATGACGGGGCTGGTCTTTTCCGGCGGGGCCAGCTGGTAGACGGCGATGCTCTTGAGCGTGAGCGCGGAGCCCGTCGCATTGATTCCCACGAGTTCCCCGGCGGACGGGATCGGGAAGAGGTCGCTGGCCGTCAGCACGTTTTTCCCGTTGACCGCGATCGTGAACGAATCGTTGTTCCGTTCAAAGAGGATGGTGTTGGATTTTCCGGGCACGAGCGCGGATTCGACGGACGCCAGAAGTTCCTGGGAGGCGGAATCCTTCGCGGTCTTCCCGATGGCGTCCATGGACCCGCCGTAGGTCCCGAGCATGGCGCAGTATCCGCGTGGCATCTGCCAGGCCGTCTTGAGCGGCGAAATTCCGGAGTTCACAACGATGTTGACCGCGTTGTCGGATCCGGGGACGAGACGGAGCATGACGCGCGTATTCCCTTTGGCCTTTGCGCCTGTGAGCCAGAGCCATTCGCCGCCGGGCATCCTGAGCCCTGCGCGCGTGAGCTCCCAGCGGGCCACGGGCGTATAGAGCGTGCTGTTATAGAAGGAGAGTCCGGCAAAAGAGGGTTTTGCGAGCGTGAAATTGTTTTCATAGAGCGGAATCCAGTCGCCTTTCTGACGGGCCGATTCGCGCATGGCATAGAAGATGATTCCGGTCAGCAGCACGAGCACGAGCCCGATTGCGGGCACGGTGATCTTGTGGCGCATCACAAAGAGCATGAAGCGCTTGAACATGCCGGCGCGTTCGGCCACGGTGGCGAAGCCGCCGATGAAGGCATAGACTTCGTCACGCAGCTCCTTCACGGTGGAATAGCGGTCTTCGGGGCGGCGGGCCATGGCCTTCATGATGACGGCTTCCAGCGCGCCGGGGATCATGCGTTCGGGCGTGCGGAGGCGCGGCGGAACGATTCTTCCGTGGACGGTGTCCTCCATCATCTGCTTCATGTTGTCCATGCTGGAGAGCGGGTTGCGGCAGGTCGCGATCGAAT
>CAZHPP010000073.1:0-11720 GCA_964534535.1 uncultured Victivallales bacterium
GCCGAGGGTTCAAGGGGCGAGCAGCCCATTGGCAATGCCTTAAAATCAGTCATCACGCAGAACAGAAGCCAAAGACAAAAAAGAGAAGCGCCGCAGACTCCGTGAAAATCCGCGGCGCTTCAAGAGAGGTGAAAGAAATCCGGGCGGAACAGCAGACCGCCCTGCCCGGAGCAGAACTTACTTTACGATTTTTCTAAGATATTCGAGGCTGATTTTTGCACTTTCAAACTGGTCGAAATGACAGGTATCCTCTTCGTAAATCAGCCATTTGCAGGCGGTGCCGACGGCGGCATCGACGCAGGCCTTGAGGTCAACCGTTCCACGACCGAGCTCCGTGAACCCGCCGTCGTCCGGATCCATGTCCTTCATGTGGATCTGGGGAAGGCGCTTTGCATATTTCCTGATGTACTTGACCGGATCCTCGCCGCCTTTCTTGACCCAGTAGACGTCAAGTTCGGACTGAACTTTCTTCGGGTCGGTGGCTTCGAAAATCTTGTCGATGGCATAGACACCGTCGATTTTTTCGAATTCCGCGGCATGGTTGTGGTAGGTGAAGGTGAGACCATTCTTTGCTGCGCCCTCGCCCGCGATTTTCGCCAGGCGGACGACTTCGGGGAGATTCTTGGAGAACGGTCCGCCGAAGGAGAAGGTCAGGTACTTGCAGCCAAGCGCTTTGGCATAAGCGTAATTCTTGTTGTTCGGATCATCGAAGGACTGGGCGCCGATGTGCATTCCGCAGGTATGGAGGCCGATCTCCTTCATATAAGCAGCGAGCTCATCCGGCTCCATGTTTCCGTAATTGAAGGCAAATTCGACTCCGTCGCATCCGAGCTTGACGAGGTCGCGCAGGACGCCTTTGAAATCCTGTGCGAGAGGCTCGCGGATGGTATAGAGCTGAATTCCGACTTTCATATTCTTCATGTTGAAAAAGGCTTTCTCAGATTTTTTCGAGCGGAGTCCATTTGGAGTCGCTCTTGGAACTTTTGACGACCGTGGTGATGAAGTTCATGCCGCGGACGCCGTCGTCGACAGTCGGGAAGGAGGGCGTGTACGCCCTGCCCTCGTCGTGAGCTTCGATGGCTTTTGCAAAATCGGAATAGATGTTGGCAAAAGCCTCAATGAAGCCCTCGGGATGTCCGGCGGGAAGACGGGTGTCGCAGGCGAGATCCGGGCAGAATTCCGCCCAGGAACGGCGGTAGACCATCATGGGAGCGCTGTTGGAGCGGAAGATCAGGTTTTCGGGCTGCTGCTGGAACCATTCGAGGGAACCTTCGGTTCCGTAGAAGCGGACCTTGAACTGATTTTCCTCGCCGCTGGCGACTTCGGAAATTTCGATGACGCCGCGCGCGCCGTTGTCGAACCGGAGCAGGATGGTGCCGTCGTCATCGAGCTTGCGGCCTTCCACAAAGGTGCTGAGGTCGGCGCAGAGGTCGGTGATGCGGAGTCCGGAAATGAACTCAAGCAGGTGTTCCGCATGAGTTCCGATATCGCCCGTGCATGCGGCGATTCCGGACTGTTTCGGGTCGCATCTCCAGGCGGCCTGCTTGCCGGCGTTGGGGGCGGCGAGCCAGCCGAGATCGTATTCGGCGATGATCTTGCGCAGCTTCCCGATCTTTCCGGCAGCGATCATTTCCTTTGCCTGACGGACCATCGGATAAGCGGAATAGTTGTGCATGAGAGCGAAAACCAGACCGGTTTCGCGGACCTTGTCCCGGAGCTTCATGGCCTGATCGAGCGTGTAGGTCATGGGCTTGTCGCACATCACGTGGAAACCGTTTTCGAGCGCGCCCATGGCGGCGTCGAAATGGGTCACGTTCGGTGTGGCGATCGCCACGAAATCCATGCGTTCGCCGGGAGGCAGCTGTTTCTCCTTCTCGTACATTTCCGCGAAGGAGGAATAGCATTTGCTTTCCGGAATGAAAAGCTCTTTTGCCATGGACCGGTTGAGTTCGGGATTGCGGCTGAACGCGCCGCAGGCGAACTCAATGCGGCCGTCGAGACGGGCCGCCATGCGGTGGACGCCGCCGATGAACGAACCGGGGCCTCCGCCGACCATGCCCATTCTGATCTTGCGCTTCATCATGCACCCTGCCCTTTCCCGATTATTTCAGCATGCTGTTGAGAATGTACCAGTTGAGTTCCTCGTAATCGCGCTCCCTGATGAGGCCGTCGATGGTCTTGTCGTCGAGCGAGCGGCTGATCTCCAGCAGTTTGAGGAATATCCTGCGGCTGTATTCAAGGTGCTTGAAGGCGACTTCGGCCTTCTGGGTGCGCATGACCTTGACGTCCAGTCCGATCCATTCTCCGTTCTTTCCGTAGTTGTGCTTGTCGAGGACTCTGACCTGGTTCAGGGCGCGGCGGGGATCGACGGCGCCGAAGGTCTGGTCCTGGTCGAACTTGAGTCCGTTCTGGTCGTTGAGGTGAACGCTCCAGAGTTTCTTGTGGGCAAGCGCGAATCCCATTTCGTCCGAGGGCGAAAGGTTGGCAAGCAGCGCATGGGCGGTCTCGATGAGGCAGCCGACCCGGGAAGGATCGGAGGTCATGAGGCCCATGGCGATGGCATGGCCGATCGTGGGAATATAGGCGTGATCGACGGGCTCGTTGGGCTTGGACTCAATCATGATGCGGATCTTCTTGTCGTGATCGAGGGCGGTCTGCAGAGCAGCGGCGATGCGTTCGGTGGCAACGACCGGATCCTTCGACTCGCGGATGTAGGTGCCTTCGCGGGCGAGCCAGAGGACGATGTTCTTTGCGCCGAGCGCATTGGCGATGTCGATTGCGCCCTTCAGGCGGTTGACGGCATATTCGCGGCATTTGGGGCAGTTGCTGGTGAACGCACCGTCGATCGTATGGGGATCCATCCAGAGTCTGGGAGCGACGAATTCGGCTGTGAGGCCGTGGTCGTCGAGCTGCTTCTTCAGGGCTTTGGCTTTGGAAATGATCTGAGCGTGAGTAAGGTCGTTCAGACCGGGAACCGCATCGTCGTCGTGGAACTGGACTCCGTCGAAGCCGAGCTTCTTGTAGAGTTCGAGTTTCTTGCCGAACGGGATGGTTTCACGGACTTCGGGGCCGAACGGATCGGCGCCTTCGTGAATGTTCCAGGGACCGAACGAGAATCTGAAGACTCCAGCCATGATTTTCTCCTTGTGGTTGATGTTCAGGCTTTGTTGGAAGCGGCGAATTTTTTAAGTTCGTCAATGTTTTCATAGAGTTTATGCAGGCACTTGACAATCTTGTGCGCTGTTTCCGGATAATACATCGTCTGGTGACCGACTCCGCAGATGCGGTCGATGGTGAGCTTGTCGCAGACGGGACAGGTGCTTCCGCCGGAAATGCGGTACTGATTCTTGTCAAGATTGAAGAGCGGGTGACGGTAGACGGGACCGTGCGTGGGATTGCCGATATTGACGCCTTCGGCCGCGGCGGCCTGCATGATGTCGGAATTCTTCAGGGAGAGCCAGGGCTCGCCGTCGAAGATCATGTGGAAGGTGTAATATCCCTGCGGATTTGCAAGGCGTCCGGGCTTCTGGATGCGGACTCCGGGAATGTCCGCGATGCCGTCGGTCACGATCTTCGCAAATTCGCCGTATTTGAGGATGCGGGCGCGCAGTCCCTTGAGCTGCTGAAGGAGGATCAGCGCCTGGAAGGCGGTCGCGCGGTAGTTGTGGCAGACGAGTCCGTGAGGCGTTGCGCAGCCGTGTCCCTGCTTGGCTCCGCGGACGTAGCCGATGTGCTTGATGAGGAAGATCTTCTCGGCGAGATCGTCATCGTCCGTGATACAGATTCCGCCCTCGCCCGCGGCGATGGTCTTGCTCTGCTGGAAGCTGAAGGAGCCGACCTTGCCCCAGCTGCCGTCGCCCCTGCCGTTCCAGAATCCGCCCTGCATGTGGGCGCAGTCTTCAATGACGGGGATTCCGTGGCGGTTCGCGATTTCGAGAATCCGCTCCATATCGGCGGTGGAGCCGTATACGTGGACGGGGATGATCGCTGCCGTTTTCTTCGTGATGGCGGCTTCGAGCTTTTCCGGGTCCATGCAGAGCGTTTCGGGGTCGATGTCGACGATGACCGGCTTGGCGCCGAGATAGAACGGTGCGAGCGCCGTAGCCATCCATGTGAGGGCGGGAACGATCACTTCGCTTCCGGGCTTGACGCCGACGGCCTGGCATGCGCATTCGAGCGTGACCGTGCCGTTGGTCATGAAGATTCCGTGTTTTGCGCCGTGATATTTGGCGAACGCGGCTTCGAACTTCTGTTCCGTTTCACTGTTGAACGACCAGTTGCCGCTCAGATAAAGTTCCTTGAGAAGCTCAGCCGTTTCCTCATTGCGTTCCGGCCACGGAAGGCTTTTGAACTCATCCGTGAAGAGTTTCGAACCGCCGTTGACTGCCAGTTTTGCCATTTTTCAGACCTTTCCGTTGTTTTTACTTTAAGTTGCATTTTCGGGAATTCAAGGTATATTATACCGGAAAAAGCGGGAAAGTAAATATTTCTCTCTTGTTAAAAATACTTCAATCTTGCGGTTTGGGGATCATGGAAGAAACAGAAATACTGAAACATGCGGAAAACGTCCTGCGCTCCGGCGTAAAACGGATCGTGACCACGCTCTGTCCGACGGACATATCGGAAGTTCCGGCCGACTCCACGTTCAAGCCGGATATCCACATGCATCGTGAAATCATGGCGGTCGTGGCGGGGGATTCCGAATTCATGATCAACAGCCGGATGTACCACGCCCTGCCCGGAACCGTGTTCCTGCTGAACAGCTGGGAACAGCACAGCTGGGGCTACCGGAAAAACGACTCGCAGCTGCTGCATCTGTGGATTCACTTTACGCCGAACGTGTTCAATGCGACACTGATTCAGGTCGATCCGGGCGGAAGATTCTATATGATCGGGCGTCCGGTCACGTTCGAACGCGACCTGTGCTCCCTGATCACCCGCCGCTGGCATGACCTTGAGCTGATCGGAACGGCCGCATTCGAGCAGAAGGAATATTTTCTCCGGGCTCCGCTCGAGTGTCTGCTCCAGGAATTCACAATCCTTGAATTCGAATCCGCGCTGCGGGAAAATGCGGCAAAGGACAACAATATCACAGGGTTCATCGAAAACTACATCCGGAGCACCAACGGGAAAGGATGCTCGCTCGACAACCTTGAACGGATCTGCGGATACAGCAAGTTCCACATCTCGCACATTTTCCATGCCGATACGGGAAAAACGGTCGGCGAATACATCGATTCCGTGCGGATGCAGTTCGCAGCCGAGGCGAAACGCCGCGGCTACAAGCAGAAGGAAATTGCCGCCGAACTCGGATTTTCCTCTCCGGCGACCTTCTGGAACTGGCTCAACAAGCAGAAGGGGCGTCCGTAAGCCTCCGCCCTGCCCCGCTGCGTCATTTCATGGCATTGAGCCGGGTGATCTGAGTTTCGTATTCCACCCGGGTTTCCTGGATGTTCCGATAGGCCCAGATGGAAAGCTTGCGGTTCGGTTTCCGCAGGATGCCCGAACTCAGGAAATCCCGATAGAGCAGAAGCGTCATCGCCTCGTCCCGGTCAGCATCGTAAAAGAAATTCGTAAACGCCCCCCCGAGTGCATGGAAAAATTCTCCCGGAGAAGAAAGCGACGCGCCGAGCGATATGCCGCCGACCACGGAATCCAGCCCGTCCCGGCGGACATCTTCATAAGTGGCAAGAAAGGATGTTCTCCAGGCCAGATAGAGCGAACGGACGGGGAACGGGTAGGCGCGGACTTCGGTCATCAGGGCGGAAAGTTTCGGTCCCGCGCCGAACCGGGTCCGGAACAGTTCCGCATGGTCGAGCGAAGTCTTGAGAAAATAAAGATCCGCCAGATTCGACCGGAGCGAAATGGATGCCATCATGAATTCCAGTCTCAGCACTTCGAGCGCAAGGTCCGGATCGGATGAATTTTCAAACAGATGCAGAAGGTAATTGAACGCGCTTCCCTTCCCGGAATCGTCGGCCGAATAAAGGAACGCATTCCGGGAGAACTGCCGCCGGATCAGATAGGCGATCCGTCCGTATTCCGGCGAATCGGCCGAGAATGCGGAAGCATCCTCTCCCGATTCCGGAAGATTCAATGCATTCAGGGCCATTTCGAATTCGGGCGCGGGATGATCCCGGAAGACGCCTTCCCGGGCAAGAAGGGTCAGTTCATGCTGAAGCGGAACATGCCGGGTGCGGAAGGTTTCCGGATACTTCCCGCCGGAAAGGTCGGCGATCGGGACAGGCCGTGAACGGAGTCCGGACCACAGGGCCAGGCACAGCAGGGAAAGCAGGAACAGGACCAGCTTGAAGCGCGCCCCCGCCGCATGGCCGGAGTCATGCCCGCAGTTTTGGAGAATCGCCATGGGATCCGGCTCCTTTTTCCGCGGGGGCGTCCGAAACCTCCGTCGGCACAATGTCAATGATGTCCGGGTCCTCCGGGGACGGCTCCTCCGGAGTGCGCCGGAAATGGAAGATGCGGGCTTTCGGAACTGCCGCGCCGCAGAGCAGAAGAATCAGAAAAATGAACAGGATCAGCGGGATCAGCACAATAAGCAGCAGCGCAATCACCGGCAGGGCGAATGCGGCTGCGAGCGTGCGTCTGGCAGAGGGAGTCATGTTGTCTTGGGCGTGTTCCCGCGTCCGGAAGGACGATTCCTGTACTGGGGCGGAATCCTGCGGGGCTCAAACCGGCGCGGCTCCGCCTTGGGCCATAGCTGGTCGAATGCGGCGGAACGGGAGTTCAGACGGCTGCGGATGCATGCCAGTTCGCGCGCATGGGGATACCCCGGATTTTCCAGGAAACGGTCTTTCAGGGCCGGCTGTCCCGGAAAATCGAACTTCGGCTGAAGGATGAGGGTGCGGACCGCAACGGAAATGGCGCGGCGCGTGGGAAATCTCGGTCGCAGCAGGGCGGAAATGGCATCGCCCAGAATATCGGTCACATCCACTTTCTTCTTGAGTCCCAGCGCAAAGATGCGTTCGGCGAGCGGAAGTCCCAGAATGGACATGGAAAGCGAAATGCTTTCGCGGTACTCCCCTGCCCTGACGCGCTCGTTCTTGATCCGGAGCAGGTCCATGATGTAGGAAAAATCGGAATCGTTCCATTCGGAATCGAGGCGCGGCAGGAAATATTTCAGGAAGCCGTAGCGTCGGAATGCGGAAAGGATCTTGTCGCTGTAAGAGTTCTTGAGAATCTTTTCGAGTTCGAGCGTCATGCGGGAATCGGCGGCAAGCCGGATGAGCGGCATGCATTCGCGGACGGCCTTCTCGGTTTCCGGATCAAATTCAAAGCCGTACTGTCCGACGAGCTTGATCGCGCGGAGAATCCGCACGGGGTCTTCCTCGAAACGGACCTTCGGCATGCCGATCGCGCGGACGATTCCATGGCGGATGTCCTTCAGGCCCATTCCGGTGAAGTCGGCGATCTTGTCGTGGACGGGGTCGTAGAAGAGCGCGTTGACGGTAAAGTCGCGGCGCTCGGCATCCTCGCGGGCGGTGCCGTATTCGTTGTCCTGGAAGATCATGTTTTCAGGAGCGTCCGCGGCCTTTTTCGGGAGCGTTTCGCCGCGGGTGTGAACCGGCTTGCGGCGGAAGGTGCTGATCTCGATGATGTCCCTTCCCAGGAAAAGGTGAACCAGACGGAAGCGGCGGCCGATGATCATGGTGCGGCGGTGCCGGAAGACGCGGCGGATCTGCTCCGGGGTGGCGGAGGTCGAAATGTCGTAGTCCTTGGGCTGGCGGTCGAGGAGGAAGTCCCGGACCGCGCCGCCGACGATGTACGCCTCGAATCCTGCGTTCTGGAGCGAGGCGATGATTTCGGTGATGGCGGAAGCGATTTTTGGCTTGAGTTTCATTGTCTGTATGGACGCTGGATGATTGTATCGACTCCGTCGAGCGCGGGATCGCGGGACGGATAGTCGAGGGTGAAATGAAGGCCGCGGCTTTCCTTCCGGGACATGGCGGAGTCGATGATGAGGTTTGCGACGGTTGCAATGTCGCGCAGCTCGATCAGGTCCTTTGTCACGTGGAAGTCCCAGTAATATTTGTCGATCTCGTTGAGAATGTTCCTGACTCTGGCTTTGGCGCGTTCGAGGCGCTTGTTGGTGCGGACGATTCCCACATAGTCCCACATGGCGCGGCGGATTTCCTCCCAGTTGTGGAGGATCATGACCTGTTCGTCGGAATCGGTGGCGTCGCCGCGCTGCCATTCCGGGATGACGCCGTTGGGACGGTGCTTCTTGAGGTCATCGAGACGTTCCATCATGTGCTTGACGGAGAAGTCGGGAACGACGAGGGCCTCGAGCAGACTGTTGCTGGCGAGCCGGTTGGCGCCGTGGAGTCCGGTGCATCCGGTTTCGCCGCAGACGTAAAGCCCGTTGATGCCGGTGAACCCGTTCACGTCGGTCTTGACTCCGCCGCAGCAGTAGTGGGCGGCCGGAACGACGGGGATCAGCTGCTTGGACATGTCGATTCCCACGTTCATGCACTTTTCGAAGATGTTCGGGAAGCGCTTCATGAGGAAATCGCGGTCGAGAGCGGTCATGTCGAGCCAGGCGCATTCGAGTCCGCGGCGCTTGAGCTCGTTGTCGATGGCGCGCGCCACGACGTCGCGGGGGGCGAGACTGCCCATTTCATGGTATTTTTCCATGAACGTGACGTAGTTTCCCCGTGTGTCCTGGACCTTGAGGATTCCGCCTTCGCCGCGCAGGGCCTCGCTGATGAGGAAGCTCTTTGCGTTGCGGTGGTAAAGGACCGTCGGATGGAACTGATAGAATTCCATATTTGCGATCTTGGCATGGGCGCGGTAGCACATGGCGATTCCGCTGCCGCAGGCGATATTGGAATTGCTGGTGTAAAGATAGACTTTTCCCGCGCCGCCCGTGGCGACCGTGACGGTGTCGGCCTCGAACGCGATCACGCGGCCGGTGGCGGTGTCCAGGATATAGGCGCCAAGGCACTGGTCCTCGCCCATCCAGCCGAGGCGGCGGGAGGTGATGAGGTCGATCGCCACATGGTTTTCAAAGATTTCGATCTGCGGGTGCGCCTTGCAGGCGGCGATCAGCGAGTTGTGGACTTCCTCGCCGGTGATGTCTCCTGCATGGATGATCCGGCGCTTGTGGTGGCCGCCTTCGCGTCCGAGATGGAATTCGTCCTTGTCGTCCTTTTCGCCGATTTCGCCGCGGGTGGTGAAATGGGTTCCGAGCTCCATGAGCCAGTGAACTTTTTCGGGGCCGGCCTCGACGATCTTGCGGACGTTTTCGGCGTCGCAGAGATGGGCGCCTGCGGCGAGGGTGTCGGCGAGGTGCTCGTCGAAGGTGTCGCCCTTGTCCAGCACGCAGGCGATTCCGCCCTGCGCCAGACGCGAGTTGCAGACTTCCAGGGATTCGGAGGTGACGATGGCGATTTTCCCCTTGGAATGTTCGGTGAGCATCAGGGCGGAGGTCAGTCCGGCGAGTCCGCCGCCGATGATCAGGTGATCATAAAAAACTTTGGTGTCCGGTTCACTCATAATCTGCCATACTTTCCGGCTAATGCGGCGGCTTCGCGGATGACTTCCGGAGCGCATTGGTTGAGCCAGGTTCCGCCAACTGCCGCGACTTCGGGCAGAACCAGGTAGTTTCCGGCGTTCACGGGCGTGATGCCGCCGGCGGTGATGAATTGAATTCCTGAACGCCCGCATGCGGCGCTCAGAAGCTGAAGTCCTGCAGGTCCGCCGGAAGATTCGGCGGGATAAAATTCCAGAAGGCGGAGTCCGATCTTCGCCGCCTCGGCGCATTCCTCCGGCGAGGAGACCGCGGGGGCGAACAGAAAACCGTTGTCGGCCGCCTCGGCCGCGGCATGCCGGTCGAAGACGGGCGCCGTGGCAAACCTTGCGCCGGAATCGAATGCGCGGTGAAGGTCGTCCGGATTGGAAACTGTTTCCGCCCCGAGAAGAAGTCCGGGGAACCGGCCGGAAATTTCGCGGAGCGTTTCCTCCGCATCCTCCTGCCGGAAGGAGATCATCGCCGCAGGCAGCCCGTTCTTCACGAGCGTTTCGCAGAACTTCAGGTCCGCGGAAACACTGCCGGGAAGAAGCATGGGGAGAATCCGGACCTTCCGGATCAGTTCGACGATGTCGTGCATGAAATCATCTGCCTCCGGAGAACCGTTTCGCGGCGCGGCGGAAGCCTTCGGCCGAACGGCGGATGATCTTCTCGTCCACGCAAAACGCCAGGCGGAAGTACCCTGCCCTGCCGAAGCCTTTTCCGGGCACGGCCAGAATGCGTTCGGCAACCAGTGCCTCCACGAACTTTCCGTCGTCGCCGCCCGGAGCCGCGGGGAAGAAGTAGAACGCTCCGCGCGGAAGGGTGTATTTGATTCCGGCGCCGTCGAGCACTTCGGCCATGGCGTCGCGGCGGGCGCGGTAGATTCCCATGTCGACCTGCGAATCGATGCATTCGCGCAGAATCTTCTGTCCGGCGACCGGCGCGTTCACGAATCCGAGGATCCGCGTGGTGAGCGAAAGCGCGGCGACGGTTTCGGCGAGGTCGCCCATCTTCGGGTTGACGGCCACATAGCCGATCCGTTCGCCCGCAAGCGAAAGGTTCTTCGAGAACGAACCGATCACCACGCTGTCGGCGTAATGCTTGAGGAGCGAGGGCATCGGAACGCCCTCGTAGTTGAGGAAGCGGTAGGGTTCGTCCGAGATCAGACAGATCCGTGTGCCGAACTTCTTTTCCGCGGCGGCGAGCCCGGCGGAAAGTTCCGCGATCTCCTTTTCGGAATAAATCTGGCCGGTGGGATTGTTCGGCGTATTGATGATGACGGCGCGGGTGCGCTTCGTCACGGCATTGAGCAGGCCGGAAACGTCAAGTTCGAACGTGAAGTCCTTCGAGGGAACCGTGACAAGCTTTCCGCCGAAGTTTCCGGCGTAAAAGCCGTATTCGACGAAGTACGGGCTGGGGCAGAGCACCTCGTCTCCGGGCGTAAGGATCGCGCGGAAAAGCGAGTTGAGCCCGCCGGCCGCGCCGCAGGACATGACCACGCAGGAGCCGGAAACAGGCACGCCCTGCTCCGCGGAAACTTTCTTTGCCACGAGTTCACGGACGTCGGAAAATCCGGGGTTCGGCATGTAGCCGAAGGAGAACGGTTCGCCGGATTCGGCCAGCAGCTTCTTCAGCGCCTTCTTGACGGAATCCGGCGGCGGGAGGTCGGGATTGCCCAGACTGAAATCGCAGACGGAATCTTCGCCGTATTTTTTCTTGAGTTCGATTCCGGCTTCGAACATCTTGCGGATCCAGGACGAATTCGCCATAAAACCTTTGATTTCGGACGTGAGCATGATTCAGTGAACCTCCTTCAGAAAAGATTTAACGGATTCCCACGAGTTTCCGGACCTGGTCGAGCGTCTTTGCGGCTTCGGTGCGGGCGCGTTCGGCGCCGCGCCTGAGAATTTCATGGATCGCGGACTTGTCCGCGAGCAGCTCTTCCCGGCGCTTGCGCGTGGGCGCGAAAAAGTCCATGTACGCCTCGAACAGGGCCTGCTTGGCATTGCCGTAGCCGTAGTTCCCGGCCAGATAATGCTGCCGCATCTCCTCCTGCTGCGCCGGCGCGGCAAACAGCTTGTAAAGCTGGAAGATGGCCGACGAATCCGGGTCCTTGGGCTCCTCGACGGTCTTCGAGTCGGTCTTGATGGACATGAATTTCTTGCGGACGGCCTTTTCGTCGCCGAAAATC
>CAZHPP010000074.1:0-11653 GCA_964534535.1 uncultured Victivallales bacterium
CTGTATGTGAAGCCGCGCGGCGCTTCCGGATTCCGTCCGGTCTATGAACTCTGCCCGAAATTCCGCAAAGTCTATTCGCACAAGGGCGGCTATCAGGGTCATCAGGCGAGCGGACTCCTCGACAACGGCAATGAAATCGTGGTACCGGACGACTGCTTCTTCGCGATGGGAGACAACACCGCAAACAGCCTCGACGGGCGCAACTGGGGATTCCTTCCGCGGCGCAACATGATCGGCCGCGCGCTGAACGTGTTCTGGCCGATTTCCCGGCGCTGGGGATGGGCCGATTCCAAAGATCCGGTTGATTCTCCCACCGAACTGCCTGCTTCCATGGCGCTCCAGTAATTTTTTTCCAGCCATGCCTTGGGCTTATAGGGAAACAAGACAGTCTGCCGGCGGCCCGATGCTCATCGGGCCGAAAGACAAGTCAGGCGGCAATGCGCACGATTCTGACTTTTCCCATCGGGAAAACCTGGCATAAACCGCACGTCAGCGTGCTGAAATATGTCCGGAAGGAATGTCGGACGTCACGTTTTCCGCATGATGGCAGCGCAGCCATATCCTGGAACAGCCCGAAAAAACATTGTTCCGGACCGTTATGTTCCTGTGGACGGGGACATCCGAATCCGAATATATTTCCGGAGTGACGGCAACGGCAGGTTCGGTGCATCCTTCAAAGCGGTTTCCCATGATCCGCAAATCGCGCACGCCTCCCGATTCATACCAGCTCCGGGCGTCTCCGGCTGTCAGGATCGCACTGTACGGAGCTGTCTGGAGAAAGGTGCATCCGCGGACCATGCATTTTCCGGCGGAACTCATCAGGAGTCCGCGCGTGGGATAACACTTGAACATGCAGTTTTCTATCAGGGCATCAGGATTGGCGCTCAGGTTCTCGACGACCGTCTCATCCGGGACATAGATTCCGGCCGGAGGCCGTTCAAGGGTCAGTCGGACCGTAAGAAGGTCAACCAGTTCGGCCTTGAGGACATGCAGCAGCTCATGCCGGCGGAGTGATTTTCCACAGACCAAAGCGATCTCGTCGCCGGTTTCAAACGGCAGGAAGCCCCATGTTTCCGGGTGACGGAACTTCAGGATCAGTTCGCGGCCGGATGCCTTTGCAAGACCGAGGTAGGTCCCGTGAATATTGACCGGATCGTCCTGCGAACCGGAAAAGGAACTTTCCGCAATGACGGCTTTTCCGCGGCAGGATGATATCTGCAGGCAGTCCGCGAAGGCCGCGCAGACGCGTCCGCTGCCGTCCGCAGGGGCATGGCGATGATTGATGATTTCCAGATTTTCGCACAGCTGCGCAACGACTCCGAGTCCCGGAGTGAACCGGTGCCTGAGTCCGTTCATGACTGTATTCCTGCAGTGATGCAGGAAGATTCCCGCCTCATTGCGCACCGGATTGCGGAATTGATACACCGCGCCCGAAACACCTTCGAACGGTGTTCCGTAACTGAATCGGACGCGGCTGTGCGAAAGCAGTTCAAAGCTCATGGCGCCGCGGATCGGGTCGCCGGGAATTCTCAGATTGCTTCTGCCGTCAGGCGATGCGCATTGCACAATTTGAGGATCCGGACGTTTTTCCGCGATGCCGTCCGCATTGACCCAGCAGAAGCCGTCGGACGGATCGACGGTGTACCTTGAATCCGGGTGAATGGAGAATTCGGCGGAGGTCCCGTCGAGGTCGGAGAGCGTCATTTCCGAAACGCGCGGACGGAGATAGTCCACGGAGAAGCCTTCGAGCCGGAGGTCCGAGCAGTTGAGGGCAGCGATGGCTGTCATGTCGCCGTCAAAGACAAGTTGGGCGCCGCTGCCTTCGATGGTCAGTCCGCGGCAGTCTTCGAGCAGGATTCCCGCGTGACGGAAATGTTCGAGACCGTCATAGACGAGCGTGTTGGTGACGGGCTGGCGGAATGGCAGGGCATCCTTCTTCCGGAACACGTAGCGTCCCGGAGAAAATGCAATATGCGCAGGCTTCCGGCTGAGGCGCACTTGTTCCAGCGCCTGCCGGAACATCGCGCCGCAGTCTTCGGAAGGAGCCAGGGTGATTCTGTTTCCCTGAAACTGGATGGCAGCGCTCATTGATTGTTCAGCGCCCTGTCGATCTCCGCAATCTGTCCGGCCAGCTGAGCACGGATTTCATACAGGTCCGCAGGATCGGTGTCATAAGTCTGGAACGACGGGATCATCTTGCGCCGGATGCGCCGTCCCAGCTCCTCCGTGCGTTTGTAGAGGTTGCCGAGAACGAACCGTTTTTTGACGTCTTTTGACTCGGAAATCTTCTGAAACAGCGCATTCACGCGGGCTTCCCAGAGTTTGAGATATTCATAGTCCTCCATGCCTTCGCGGAGCATTTCATAGCGGACGGAATCGATGATTCCGGGAGCGTCCTTTTTAAGCGGCGGATAGATCAGCATGCCTTCGCCCGCACGATTGCCGCTGGAGGCTCCCTGTGCTTCCCCCTCCCAGAGATTTCCATCCCATGCGTTGACGCACCAGAACAGACGACCGTCGACGGCGTACTTCCAGTCAAACCACGGGATGATTCTCGGCGAGATCGCGGGGAGTGCCAGAAGGTACGATGGGCCGCCGTAAAGCCAGACTTCGCTTTTCGGATTGTGCTTTTTAATCATGTCCCGCGTTTCGCAGAAATCCTGATCGTCATTGGCATAGGATGGGACCCAGACATCCAGCACGCCGAACAGATACGGAGAACTGCGCATGGTCAGAAACACTTTGTCAAACCGCGGGTCGGTTCCGTGAATGGCATCGAAGGCCTTGATGATGTCGGGATATTTCGCGTCGCCGACTTCGTCCAGATCGCAGACATAGGTATAGGTTTTGGAAAGCACGCCGCGCTTTTCCTGATGGTCGAGCACCTGTTTGACCCATGCGCGGTCTTCGGGCGTCCTGACCGGCGGAGCCCAGTAGAATTTGAGCCACGACGTAAAGTTGAGTTCTTTGGCCAGATCAAGATAGCGGTCATATTTCGAGGCATCAAACGGACGCGGCGGGCCCTTGGGCGGCAGATGCATCGGCGAGAGCCGGTGCGCCGCAAGGCTCCGGTAATGGGCCTCGTGAAGCCTGAAGTCGTTCACGTCCGAGTAATGTTTCCCGAAGCCGTATCCGGTCGTGAACTGTGCCAGTGTGCGGAGCGACGGCGTTTTCGGGAGCTCGAACGGATAGACTTCCAGTTCGAGCGGAAATTCCGCTCCTGCTTTGCCTGAGATCGAGGCGGTGATCGTTCCTTTGTAAATTCCGGGACGCGTTCCGGAGGGCACAAACACGGTGAACCATGCCGGATAATTGCGTCCGGCATCGACCGTCTGGCTGTTTTCATTGAACAGAGGGTCCGGCCAGAGTCCCGGGCGTGAGACGAACTTTCCCTGAAGATTCTTTGACAGTTCTCCTGCGGTATTTTTTTCCGTGACGTTGACATATCCGATGTTCCGCACGGAAATGTCCCTGGATGAGAGAACCGCGCCGTCCGGTCCCCTGAGGTTCGAAACCGCATAGGTCAGTTTTCCCGGTTCGGCGTGCCGTCCGTCCGGGGTGTAGACGATCTGGAAGGGCTCATATTCGTTGCCGGCGGCGGAAATGTGCACCGCGTCGGCGGAAATTTCCGGAACCCGGTCGTCCTGCATGACCTTGGCGGTGGCGCTGCGGCTCCAGAACGTTCCGTTCCCGCCTGTTTTCAGCCTCGCATCATTGCGCCTGACTTTGTTTTCAACCCGGTCGAACGGAACAAGTCTGAAATCCGAAAGTTCAAACGTGACGGAGTCGCGTCCGGGCGTGAAGCCTGCCTTGATAAAATCCAGATGCCAGATGAAGAATCCGGCCGTTGTAACGTTTTCCAGCACATTTTTCTTGAATTTGAGCAGGTCGATGCGTACGCACTGTTTCCTGTCGAGCGCGGATGCGTTGATGTAAGGTTCGCCGCTTTCAAGATTATGATTGTAAAGCACGATTCCAAGGTGTCTGCGCGGAAGTTTCCCAGTCGAAGATTCGATCTTAAGGTCGAATTCAAGCGCGGCCATTCCGGACCAGTCCTGCGGCCGGGGAAAATTGACGCGTATGATGTCCCAGTTGCCGTTGACGATCGGAAATGTGAGTTTCACGGTCTTCTTCTCTTTTGACACCTCGAAAGCCGATTGAAAGATCTTGTCCTTGCTCTTCCACCAGGATCCGTAAAGGGCGTCGTCCGAGAATGCCGTGACCGCTGCCAGGAGCAGCGCCGATGAGATGAGAATGCTTTTCATGCTGTTTGTTCTCCGCTTTCTTTGCTATTTGGTTTCCGCTACCCAGAATCTGTGCCTGAATTCGTTTCCTGCCAGCGGCCACGGGCATTCCGGAATTGCACTGTATTTCCAGAAGGCGGCATGGCCGTCGACGAAATAGATGTTGCAGCCGCCGCTGTGCCGGGTGGAAGGTTCGCCGTAATTGCTGACTGCAATGGCTTTGTTGTAGACATTGACTGAGCTGCCTTCGGTCGAACAGAAGCCGGCATTTCTCTCCCACGAGTCGAGCATGATGAAACACTCCGTCGGATGCATGACGCGGAAAAGTTTCGTTCTGGTCCAGTCCGAACGGCAGTTCGTGCCGTAGGCTGAGATATTGTACTGGCTTATGTTGTAAGTCCCGTTGGAAGTTCCGCGGAAGACCTTGCCGGAGCGTTTGTATGATGCGTCCGGACAGTCAAGCGTCTTGAGCGGAAGCTGGCCTGTGATGTTCAGATAGACGAGCTGGTTGTAGACGAATCCGCCGGTTCCACGTGCATAGGGGGCGTATCCGGCATTGGCATCGCAGTAAACTGCCACGGTCAGACTCGCCTGTTTGAGATTGCTCAGACAGCTGACGGCCCTGGCTTTTTCCCGTGCCGCATTCAGCGCAGGAAGAAGCATCCCCGCAAGAATGGCAATGATCGCGATGACGACAAGAAGCTCTATCAGTGTAAAAAATCTGCTGTTTCCGCCCCGGCAGGGAACAGCACGGCTCACCCTTTTTCTGTTCATTCCAATCCCTTTCCTGTTTGATCCGGTCATTTTCCTTCGCGGAATTCGCGCAGGTCGAATGCCCATTTTTCATAGTCCACATCCTGATGTTCGCCCATTGGGGTGATCTGGATGTCCTTCTGACACGTCATCCTGTTGTATGCGGAAAAAGCACAGTCCGGCGGCGCCATGTTGTCCTTGAGGCAGACCTGCATCTTCACGCGGCAGCGGATCCTGTCCGCAAAGTTCATGGCATCGTAATAGCTGAGCACGCGGAAGACCTGTTCCGTAAGTTCGGGATGCACCTGCAGATACTGTGCGACTGCAGCGGCGCACGCGGTACGGGTGAACACCCTGCGCTCCCAGCAGCAGAAACTCGGCACTCCCGCAAGGCACAGGGAAATACGCGGCTCCAGCGCCGACATGATGAGCGAGGTCCCTCCGCCCTGGCTTGCCCCGACGACCGCAACGCGCGAGGGATCAACCTCCGGAAGCGAGAACAGATATTTCAGCATCAGCAGCTGGTCCGTGAAGGCATGGTAGAAATAATGCTCCTGCGGATCCGCCCTGTCAAGATTGTTGGTCACAAAGGAACCTCCGCACCGGTGCATCGGCGTCGCGCTGGACGTTACGCCGCCCTGGAGACGGAATTCGGTCTGGAGCACCACGCATCCGGCAAGAGCATACGGCAGCGCCCCGTTCGGCCATTTTCCTCTGGAGCTTTCTCCGCCGTGAAAATATGCGGCCCCCGGCGCGGGATGTCCCTTGTCCGCACATCCGGGCACATAAAGCCATGCCTTCACCGGCGTTCCGTCAAGTCCGTGGACGGTAACGTCATAGACCTTCACATAGTCGTAAGGATAATCTTTCAGGAGGACTCTTTCCGGATGCGAATCATATTCGCTCACCCGTTTCAAGGCGCGTTTCCAGAACTCCTCGAAATCCGGCCGACGCGTAACAGGCCAGTCGATTTTTTTCAGTTCCTCGATCTGCTTCCTGATGAAATACATTTTCAATTCCTTCACTGCTTGTTCGTTAAAGTTCCAAGGCGCCATGAACGCGGTCAGCTGTTTTCCAGCCTTTCTAGGGGAAATACAATTTCTGGCCGAGTGTTCCGACGCATCTTTCGGTTCCAGAGTCCTGCCTGCCCGCCTCAATCCTTTCAATCAGATCGTCCGCCGCCATCGAAACGAGCTTCGAAATATCGTGGATCAGATACGGCGGCGGCTCGGTACAGTTTTTCAGGAACTCGGAATCTCCGCCGCTTACAATGAACATGTCGCGCGGCACCTCGATCCCGTGATGCCGCAGTTCGTCGATCATGGTGTAGGCCATTTCGTCGGAAAGACAGTACAATGCTTCCGGCCGCTTTTCCGCCGCAAGAATCTGTTTTGCGATCTTCCACCCGACGTCGTACAGCGACGGAGTTTTCTGTTCTGCCGTGAACATCTGGACTTCGAGCCCGGCTTTTTCCGCCTGGCTGACAAAATTCGGACCGACTGCCTTTGACGTGATTTCCGCAAAACACCCGCCGATTCTGTGAAAACCCTTCGACACAAAAAAGTCCATGAGTTCCGTCAGCGATTCGCAGTTCCACAGAATCTTCACATAATCGGCGCCGGAACCGGGCAGCTTCTCGGACATATCGAGCGCGGGCGGCCCCTTTTTCAGAATCTGCAGGGACTTCCGTTTCTTCCCCGGATCCCGAATTCCGAGCGACCAGATGATGATTCCGGCAGGAAGATTGATGATCCTCCGCAGAAATTCCACCTTCTGGTCGTCCGAAAGTCCCACAAGAAAATGCACCAGCAGTGTATAGCCGCGCTTCCCCGTCTCATCGCAGAGCTTCTGAATGTGGAGCGTATCCGAATACCGGCAGCAGCCGCCGACAATGCAGAGAATCAGCCTGTTCTCCTTCTTCCGCAGACTGGAGGCATAGCTGTAATGGAGCGCCTCGGCGGTTTTCCGGACGCGTTCCACCGTCTCTTTCCTGAATCTGTATTTGGATTTCCCGGAAAGGATGTACCCGACGCATGCGGCGGAGACTCCGCAGCGTTCCGCAACGCTCTTCTGTGTGGCCCTGTTCAGCATTTTTTGTCAACTTGTTCGTTAAAGTTAATGATATTATACCACAAAACACCTGTTTTGTCAAGAGGGCTCGGAGAAAAAATGACATGCGCCTCACAGATGCGGTCTGCAGAGGCCGCCGCGAGCTGACGAATACGGCAGCAGGGACATTCCGCGTGCTGTCATATTTCCATATTCCCGAGCGGAAAATGCTGCTGGCTCCCGTAAACGTCGGAGTCGGCTGCGGAGCCGGACGGCGCCTTCCTTGCGATCACGACCTTGACCGTCAGGATGCGTTCGAACGGCTTGACGGCAACGTCTTTGGGCTGAACGCCGTAAAGCAGTGCGATCGGTCCGGGAGCAAACGACGGCGATTCCATCACGCGTCGGTACATTTCCGGTGTTTCGAACATCAGGTCGACCGTAAGCTGGAACGGTCCTGCATTCTTGCTCCGGCAGACGAATGCGGCATCATAAAGTTTCATTGAGTTTCTCCAGAAGTCTGAGCGTGTGCGATTCGATTTCGGCACCTGTGCCGACCGCCATCTTGCTCCAGTAGGCAGCCGTGGTCTCGTGTCCGCCCGGACGCTTGAAACAGTCAGGATGCGGCACATATCCGAGCCACCCGTTGGATGGGGCGCACAGGAATGTGAACTGGAAGGGACTGTGTTCCCTGATGGACAGGGAATGCTGCGAAAAATATTCGCACGGAATGGCTGCGAACGCGAGCTCCTTTCCCAATGCGAATGCAAGAAGCGGACACTCTTCCCCGTCGGCGGATGAATGCAGTTTTTCCAGTTCGGCGAGGCTCCATCGGTACCACGGGATCACATGGGGCAGGACATTCAGACGCCGCATGTCCGCAATATTCCTGCGCAGCTCCTCAAGCGGTCGATATTCAGCGTGAAACACATCCGATGCGGTTTCGATGCGGCTGCATTCAAGCGGCTTTTCATTTCCTGCTGCTGAAACCACGTCTTCTGCAAGATGCGTCCCGCTGAATTCGGAAGTATTGGGATAATCGGCATATTCATAATTTCTGTGATTGATGTTGCCGCACGGACCGTTCAGGAACACAATTTCAGCGCCGGGATATTTCTGCTTCAGAATGCGCCTCATGACACCCGGATACCCGCCTGAAAGTTTTCCCATGTCGTGTGTGGCGTGACACGCAAAATTGACAATGATCCCGCGCGTCGAACCATTCTTCCCTGCGGCGCGCAGCACCCCGACGAACGGATCGACGATCCCTTCGTTGAAGAGCACATTTTCCATCGACCCTGGTTCGGAAACCACGGAACCGTCCCGCAGAATGAAACGCCGGTTGAAATTGATCCTTTTTTCGTATGCGTGCGAGACATACAGCGATGCATCTTCAAGAACCGATTCAGCCCGGAATGCGCAGTCCGCCAGGCGCCGGACCAGGAACTCCATATAACGGTCCTCCCGCGGAAATCCCGGACGGTCGATCACCGCCGGGCACGCATGGTTGTGAGTGGCGGAAATCAGGATATTTCCCCTCCTGACACTGCTGCGCTCCGTTACCGCAGAACGGATCCGCTCAATCGCGGCAAATTCAAGCATCACGACATTGACGGAAAGAATCATGATTTCAGTCAGTCCGTCTGAAAAGACAGCGCATTGCGCAAACAACGGGTCAAGCGCAGAATCGGCATGCCCCATATATGTCGTCACGGGAAAATATTCCGGCGTTATCTCGACTTCGGCAAATCCTGCTTTCAGCATGGTTTGAACTCCTCCATCCGGATCGGAAATTCCATCGGAAGATCGGTAAGATGGTAAAGTGCAAACTCATATACCGCCCCGCCCTGAAAATCGGAAGGCGAGAACGGAAACGCAAGATTTCCCGCCGTGGCCTTGCGTCCGGGGAACCCCTGATGCAGCGCCTTCGAACGCGCCAGTCCGACGAGCGCATCCGCCTGCTCCTGAGTCGGGGCAATGCCCTCAATCACGAGTCCGGCCTCGCGCGGAAGCGGTCCGCGCGGCTCATTCGAACCTGTCACGGCGTCCACGCCGTAGCGCAGGAACCTCAGCCGGTATTCCCCCTCCTTCACGAAGGACGCCGACTCCCTTACCGCCGCACGGACGCCCGATTCGATGGCGTCGAGGTTCGCAACTGCCATCGGGTCGCGGACGCCCGCAATCGTGATCGTGCGGTATCCGATCTTTACGACGCCCTCCAGCTTGACGGTCGTCTTTTCGGGCGGGACAAGTCTGGAGCCAGAAACCTTCACGGCCCGGCCGCTGACAGGCTCGAACACGGAAGCGCTCAAGTCGATTTTCCCTTCCGACTCGTAGAAGCAGTTCGGGTCCGGCTGTTCGTAAAGCGAGTGCGCCGCGACCGAATCCGGAGTGCATCTGCGCACCGGGTTCGGCGGTTCGACCGTGAATGAATCGCGCCGCATCTCAACGACCAGCGAGTCGTTCGCTCCAACGGGACGGGCGCACAATGCGCCGCACTCTGCGATCTTGGCGGCGTGCATGGCGAGTCCGGGATCGAATCCGCGCATGATCGGGTATGCCGCAAAGATCGCGGTGTCGCAGCAGCGGCCGGAAACGATCAGATCAGCTCCTGTTTTCAGGGCTTCAATGATCGGAGCCGTGCCGAACTGTGCCACAGGATTCACAAGTCTGTCGATGCATGCCGGATCGAATTCGGGCGCTCCGCCGCACGGGAAGAGGTGTCCGTCCGCCGCGCGTTTCAGGAACGCCCGGTCGAGATCGGAATAGATTACGGCCGCCCTGAACGAAAGCGACTGTTCCGCGGCGAGTTCATGCAGGATATCCAGCACGCTCTGCACATGCGGCCGGGCTCCGGAACCGCCGGAGCTCCCGATGATGAGCGGGATATGCCGTTCGAGGGCGCGCTTCAGCACAAGTCCCAGGTCGCGTTTCACCTGAAGGCGTTTGACGAAGCCTTTGCCGCTTCCGAGATAATACGGTCCCGGATCGGTGGAACCGGCATCGACGCCGATGAAGTCAAGGTCTCCGGAAAGAGCGTTTTCCAGGCTGAGCGGCGCATAGCCGTATCCGAGCATGCCGCAGAGGGAAAGATAGCGGATCGAATCGTCTTTCATCCGTTCACCTCGGTATAGTTGTATTCCGGGGGAATGCCGAGTGTTTTCTCGACGTCCGGCAGAACTTTCTTGACTTCAGACTCGAGGTCCCGGAAATAGCTGTTCCCGTGAGCGTCTATCGCAACGAAGAACGGGCCGAACTTCTCCACCTCGTAAATCCAGGTGGATTCGGTTTTTCCCAGTTCGTCAAGGAAATAGACTCCGCGGATCTTCCTGACCTGGTCGCGCAGCGCGTTCCCGGAAAGTCCGATCTTGGAAAGATAGACTCCGCCGACTTCCTCAAGCGCACTGACCGTGGCGGGCCCCATGGTCGTCTTGCCGATCAGCGTATGGAGCCGGAACTTGCGCACGACATCCGCGCCGTAGCGTTCGAAACGGATCGAACTCGTCGGTTCGCAGCTGACCACGCTCCAGCCGGAGGAATCCTTGCGCATCACCGGGCCGACGTGGAAAAAACAGTTGATCTTCGCATAATCAATCGGCGGAAAAATGTTCTGCTCGACGGCACGGATGTGAAAGCGGCTGCGTCCGGTGAACAGCAGCCCGCTCACCGTCACCTGTTCGCCCAGCTTGAGTCCGCGCGCATCGCCGGAGCTCATGGGAAGAGCAATGTCTTTCATGCGATCTCTCCTGTATATGAAATGGTTCCGTCATCTCCGACGGCCGCCTTCCAGCGGCGTCCGACAAGGCACTGCGCGTTGAAGGAGACGGGCAGCGCGGCAGTGTGAGTGGCCGCCGTTTCGATATTCACCGAAAGCACGGCATTGATTCCGCGCGACCCCATCGGCCCGATTCCGAGCCTGCGCGACGCATCCAGGAGTTCCTTTTCGAGTCCGGCGATTTTCGAATCGGGATTGCGCGTCCCGATTTTCCGCAGAAGCGCCGCTTTTTTTGCCATCGACATGCAGAGTTCGGCCGTCCCGCCGATTCCCACCCCGACGATCGCCGGCGGACATATCTTGCCGGCATAGCACGAGTTCATGATGCACTCGATCACGAATTTCTTTATCCCCGTCAGACCGTCCGAAGGATACAGCATCCGGTAGAACGTTCCGAAAATCTCGGAACCGCCGCCCTTCGGCGCAGCGATGATTTCGAGTCCGGAACCGTTTCCGGAAAACTCAAGCATCACGCGCGGCATTCCGCGCCAGACGTTGGTGCCCGGATTGTCCCGCGAAAGCGGATCGACCATCGTCGGCCGCAGAAAGCATTCCGCCGTGGCGCGCGCGACGGCGCGTTCGGCGCATGCCTGAAGCGCGCCGAAACCGCCTTCGGCCTGCGTCCCGGCTCCTGCCGTCACAAAGAACATCGGGAACCCGGTGTCGGCGCAGACAAGCCCGTGTCCCTTTTCGGAAAGCACCGCGTTTCTGAGGCTGACTTCAAGATGTTTGCGCGCCATCGGTTCAGTTTCTTCCGCAAGGGCGCGTTCGAGCGCCGCGCGAATGTCGGGCGGCATTTTCGTCGCGGCCGAAACGATTGCGCCGTACATGG
>CAZHPP010000075.1:0-11616 GCA_964534535.1 uncultured Victivallales bacterium
GACAGTAATAATCCCCGGCAAAGCAGTCTCGCACGCGGAGATATTCGTTCAGGTTTTTCCGGAGCCATTCGTACGGATACGGCTCGTCGATCTTCGTGCGGCCGTTGTAAAGACAGTGGAAGCCCATGGCGGCGTTCATGCCGGCGCGGAAGTTGTAGGTGTCGCCGCCCTTCTGGTTCTGGAGTCCGCAGCCGAAGCGCGGCCACCAGCGCGACATGCCGGCTTTGTGCGTGAGGGCGAATTCCGGGTTGAATCCGGGCTGGCACATCATGTCGCTGTACCAGAGCGGCATGCTGTACCGCAGAAGTTCGAAGTCGAGGCGGCGTCCGCCGCTCGCGCAGTTGTCGATCATCAGCTGCGGGAATTTTTTGCGGAGTTCGCCCCAGAAGCGGTAAAGCCCGGCCATGAAGCGGATTTCCGTGATGCCTTTGCGGTCCGCGGGATCGTGGGCGCGCCAGTATTCCAGCGGATCGATGTTGAAGTCCTCGCGGTACCAGTCGAGTCTGTTCCGTTCGATGATTCCGGCCACAGTGTCGAAGCACCACTGCCAGGCCTGCGGATTGCCGAGATCAAGCAGGAAAGTGCCGCCGTCGAGGGTCATCAGATATTCAGGGTGCTCCACGGCGATTCCGCGTTCGGCGCGTGCACGTTCGGGTTCGACCCAGAGCAGCAGCCCGCTTCCGTGCCGATGCACGCTTTCGGAAACCTTGCGGAGTTCATGGGGATAATTTTCCCGGTTGAACGGCCAGCATCCGGCCCAGGCACTCCATTCAGGGTCGAATTCGTCGCGGCTGGCGGGGGCGTACCATCCGGCGTCGATCCAGTATTCATCATAGGGGATCCGTTCCTGTGCGAATTTTTCGATTCTCTGAAGGTGACGCTTTTCGCCGACGCCGCCCCAGGTCATGGAAGTGAGCGGGGCGCGCGGCGGTTTCCCGTCAAGCGGCATCATGATCTTCGAGGTCGCGAAGCGGCGCCAGAGATTCACGCAGCGTTCGCTCCCGCCTTCGGAATTGAACTGAAAGATGCTCGAAGGAACTTCGATCGTTTCATGGGGTTCGAGCACAAGGTCTGCATCGGAGAGTCCGGCGGAGACATGGAATACCGAACCCTCTTTTGTCACGTCCGCGGTCCACTGGCCGCTCCACCCGATGGCGAAACGGCGGCAGGTTCCGCTTTCTTCAATGTCAAAGCACGGCAGCCAGCCGTTGGAAGCGCGTCCGCCGATCGGCTCGAATGCGATTTTCACGCCGGATTCCAGAGAGTTTTTCACCAGAGTGAACGCCCTGTGGAACGGATATCCGGGAACAAGGCCGGGGCGCTCGATGCCTTCCATGATTGCGCCGCGGGTCCGGATCAGTTCGGCATCCGAATGCGGCTTTGCCGGAATCCGCATGTCGAGCGTGCGGATCCTGCGGAGCCGCGCCGAACGGCGGCCGGAAGGATTTTCGAACGTGGTATGCCACTCCCAGACCGGAAATTCGTTCCAGGCCTTGAGACTCACCGTCATGCGCAGAGACTTCGATTCGGAAACGAACGTGTGGAGCGTGTGGTCCTTCTGCTCGGAAACCGTGTGCTTCAGTCCGTGTTTCTCAAAGAATTCTGCGGCAGACATGCCGTCGTACTCGAAATCGACGGGCAGCCCGGCGCTGTCGTTGTCCGCGCAGTCGACTTCAGCACCGGAAACCGTTTCGACAACGGGCGTGCACCAGTCGGCAAGCGCAAGGCTGATTGCTCTTCCGACAGTCTCTGCACGCAGTTCCAGCGTCTTCACATGATCGAGCGGAATGTCGAAGCGGTACGGCGAACCGACCTTGACCGGACCGGAATCCGCCAGGACTCTCCCTTCCGCGGAAACGGTGAAGCGGAGCGGCGGCGTGTTTTCCGGATGTTCCAGCGTTGGGATACATTCGTCGACTCCGGCCAGCGCGGTGAAGCGCCGCAGCGGAATTCCCGATTCAAGCCGCAGCAGGCTCTGCGCGTGGGTGCCGAGTCCATTCTTATATTGTTTTCCGCCCAGACAGAGCGGAGTCAGGCAGACGCTTTCTCCGAAATGGAGCACTTCCCAGCCCTGTTTCACGCAGACGACGGAGACTCCGGGAGTCCCAAGCCGTTCCGCCAGCCGTTTCATTGCCGCAATGTCGCCGTTCATGATGGATTTGCCTTCCGCTTGTTTATGAAGAAAATCTCTGTTCCGCCGTCCGGATGTTTCCGCAGCCGCCTTTCGAGTTTTTCTCTTCACTATCATAATGCCGGCTTGAAAAATCTGCAATGAATGATATGATTGAATCCATGTAAAAAACAACTGAAAGGACTTTTTTTCCAATGATTTTCCCGGAAATCATGCCGCTGGAAATTGAAATGATCTCCGGAGCGTACACGCCGCTTCTTCCGATCCACAGGACCGGATGGCGCAACCTGCCGTTCTACGTTCTTGTGAACCAGCAGGGCGTCAGGGGAAGAATTCAGATTCGGGACCTGGACTACATTCTTGAGGACGGGTTCAGCTATCTGATGCCGCGGAATGTTCCGCACAAGCTCACCTGGATCGACGGACCGGCGCCCGTCTCCATCTGGTGCCACTTCAACATCTGCCTGTTCCACACGGTGGATTATCTTTCCTTTTTTGAAATTCCGCCTTCGTTTTCAGCGGAGCTTTCCGCAAAACTGAAGTCAAAGACACTGGAGCTGGTCCGTCCGGAAAACAGCGATCCTCTGTCGGACGCTCTCAAGGTCCATCGTCTGGCGGGCGAACTGGCGGAACTGGTCATTTCAGGCTGCCGGGAACGCGAAGGCGCGCGGCTCAGGCTGAGTCAGCTGGACCATCTCCGGCCTGCGCTGGAATATATCCGCAAGCATGCCGGACGCGGCTTTTCTCTGAAAACCGCGGCAAAGGTCATGAACCTTTCGCTTTCCCGGTTTTCCGCCGTCTTCACGGAACAGACCGGGACTTCGCCATACGCCTACCGGAACAAGGTGCGTCTGGAACAGGCGTACGCCATGATCCGGACGCAGGGCATTCTGCCCAAGGAAGCCGCTTTTGAGCTCGGATTCTGCGATGTTTTCCATTTTTCGCGGATGTTTTCCCG
This sequence comes from uncultured Victivallales bacterium, assembly GCA_964534535.1. Taxonomy (GTDB): domain Bacteria; phylum Verrucomicrobiota; class Lentisphaeria; order Victivallales; family UBA1829; genus CAZHPP01. The sequence continues at coordinate 3,090 of CAZHPP010000075.1, forward strand.
CGAGTTCGGGATCACGCCATCCGCCCTGCTCCGCAGTTTGAGGAACGGCGGAGCGGGATTCTGAACATCAGAGTCCCAGCACGCGGACGGCGTTTTCTTCCGCGACCTTTTTGAAGACCATTTCCGAGATTTCTCCGGAGTTTCGGAGTTCAAGAAGATACCCGGCCAGCGGCATGGAATTTTTATCCCAGCAGACGTCCGTTCCAAAGAACAGGCGGTCCTGGAACTCGTTCAGGAAGGCAATGCCGTTTCTGCGGTCGCGCCGGAGGGCATTCAATCCGCTGCCTGCGGAAAGATCGCCATAGAGATTCGGGTATTTCCGCATAAGTTCCGGCACGCGTCCCTGCTTCGTGACGGGTCCCTGCGGATATCCCAGGCGGTCGTCCATTGTTTTGATTTCTCCCATTTCAGCCCAGAATGTTTGGGAATGGGCAAAGAATTTGAGTTTCGGGAAACGTTTCAGCGATTCTTCGAGCTGCGGAAGGCCGGAATCGTCGATCAGGCCATAGGTATCCGCTGAAAGAGGGGTCATGTGGAACAGAACGGGAAGTCCGAGCTCTTCTGCGCATGCGAACAGATGCTGCACGCGCGGGTCAAGGAAAGGAAGGTTCGCACAGATTTCCCCGACGCCGCGGCATCCGCATTTCTTGTAGTGAGCAAGCGCAGCGTCAATGGGAGAACGCCAGCTGTTGAAGCCGCAGCGGGGGTCCACATTGCAGAACGGAATGAAGCGGTCCGGATGCATCCGGCAAAGCTGAAGGATTTCCTCATTGCCCTGGACGTCCAGCACGTTTTCCACGTTGCCGAGCGGAAGCAGCACGCTTCGTCCGACCAGATTTTCATCCATTTTTTTCAGGAGCTGATCCGCCGTGATCATGCTGTCGCCGTTGTAATACGGAAGCGGAACGCCCGGGTACATGAGGCAGTGGTTGTGAATGTCCAGAAACATGGCTTATTTCTCCTTCCATGTAAAAAGTCCGACGGAATCGGCCGGCTGTTTCCAGTCGACTGCAAGGAGCTTTGATCCGCAGTCGATCGTAACCGTCCGTCCGGCAAGAAAATCATCGGTGCGGGGATTTTCAACTGTTTCGAGCGCATGCGGGATCATGGCTTCGAATGCGGCAAGTTTCGTGATCGCCGGCTCCAGGCTGTGATGTCCTCCATCGTACGCCCTGAACGTGTATTTTTTCCCGATGGAGTCAAGTTTTTTCACGAACGCAAGCGCATTGTCGTTGAATCCGACGTTTTCATCGGCGGTTCCGTGTTCGATGAAAAGCTCCGCGCGGATGCTTTCCGCATGTTCCGTCACGTTCCGCACGGAAAGTTCAAACGGAAGGAAGACGCGTCCGGCGATTGCCTCCTTTTCCGGAGGGACATACGTCATGGCGGAACTTGAATAGACCAGGGCGAACGTTTCCGGCGCAAAGATTGAACTGAGCAGCGCGATCTGTCCGCCCTGACTGCCGCCGTAGGCGAACAGACGCCGCCGGTCCGTTCCGGGAAAAAGCTCCAGAATCTTCCGCATGCCGTTCAGGCAGTCGAAGACCTGCATGAAGCTCAGGTCGTACGGTATGTCCCAGCCGAGCCCGCGCACGGGATCGAAATCGTACCCGCTCATGCGGTATTCCGGGGCAAAGCAGACAAGATTGAAGCGGTCGCATGCGAGTTCCATCTTGTCTGCGTGCTGGAAGCGGTTTCCGCCCCAGCCGTGGCAGAACATCATGGCGCCCGTGCGCGAATCGATTTTTTCCGGAACACGCACGGCCAGCGTCACGGGTTTGGAATAAAGTTCCGTATTGACGGAGGGAAACGACAGTTCGAATTTTTTCACAGACACACACCTTTCTGTGTAATGTAAAACTGTTTGCGGGCGTCGTTCGCTGCGGCACGCAGAAGGTCCCCGTATTCCGAAACAGCGGTGCCGTAATAGTCAATGGATCCGTCGGAACGGAGGAATCGGTTCAGGTAATAATTCAGAACCTCCCTGGAAATAGGGTTCCCAGCGTTTTCTGAGCGCCGCGATGCAGCGGTCGAATTCCCGGCGGAAACAGGACACCTTTCAGGGAAACGGAGAACGCTGCCGGAAGGAAGCCTCACCAGAAGACTTTCTCCCTCTGCAAACATCATGATGCATTTCCCGGAGCCGTCTCCCGTCTTCAGTACGGGAAGCCAGCCGTCGAGCCAGCTCCGTTCGTCCGCATGCGGAAGGTATTCGTTCAGGCTGAACAGCTGCGGCAGAGAGAGCTTCGCACGGCCGGATGAAGTTCCCGGCGCATCGTCTTTCCGCCACAGCCGAACCAGGCCGGAGCGTTCCGCAAGAGAAGTCTGCCTGCAGACCGGATCGGAAAGGAACACATAATCCTTAACTTCGAGATCCATGATTTGCAGCCAGTCCTTCTGTCGTCTGCAGGTTTTGCGGAATCACTCCTTCACGAGTTTTTCCGCATTGCCGTGATACATCTTTTCGAGAACCGTCTTCGGGAGATTCAGCGTGGAGTAAAATTCCTGATGCTGGTTGTCGAAATAATCCCGGGCATAAAGAACTCTGTCCTGGAACTCTGTCAGAAACTTCACTGCAAACTCCGGATCGCGCCGGAGAGCCGCACATCCGCTTCCCGCAGACAGGTCGCAGTAAAGATTCGGATATTTTTTCAGCAGTTCCGGAACGCGCCCTCCCGGCAGGACCTTCGCCGGGACAGGGGAATATCCGGCCGTTTTCCAGAGATCGTCACAGGAGATGTGAATCCAGAATCCGGGGGCATGTCCGAGAAAGTTCGTATTCGGGCATGCCTGCAGCAGACGCTCAATGGAATCGATCGTGCCGCCGAACCATTCGCCCCAGGGATCTTTGTACGTGGCGCGGCGATCATAGTCGAGATGAAAGGTAACCGGCATTCCGAGTTCGCCTGCAAGACGGCAGAGGCGGATGCAGTCGGGATTGTCGTACATCATGCGGACCTTGAGTTCGCCGCAGACCTTCGCGCCGTAGATGTTGTGCGCGGCAAGGAGCTGGTCGCAGGCATCGGGGCGGCGCGGATCAGGACAATAGCCGAGGACAAACCGCTCCGGACAGCGCTCCGCGTACGAAAGGCAGCGGGAAAACGGGATCGGCCCATAGTTGCTTCCCAAGATCTGCGCGGGAATCACAGATTTATATGCAGGACTGTATTCGCCCGGACCGCATTCCCAGCTGAACAGCCATGTTCTGGAGATCCCGTACCGGTCCATGTTTGCCACAAACTTTTCGAGGTTGTGTCCATGCCAGTCGGGATGGTTGTGCGCATCAATGATTTTCATTTTTCCAAAGCCTTTGTGACTTTTTCAAACGCATGGATGAATGCGTCTGCTTCCTCTTCGCCCCAGCTTTCGAAAACATGCATGTTGAAGCATTCCGCAGTAGCCTTTTCAGCATTCGGGCAGCAGACCGGTTCGACCTTCCCCCTGTAGAGCGGATTGTTCCACGGATGCTTTGTTTCCCTGTTCTGGAACCATTCCATGAGATAAGGCCGCGCGCAGGAATAGTCGAAACAGGAAACGCCCTCTGCACGCATGGCCTCGCAGAATTTTTCCTTGGTGCATTTCATGTTTGCGGCATTGAATCCGAGACGCCACCACCAGTAGGTGCACTCCGCTCCCGGCAGCAGTTTCGGAATGGAAACAGATGCGAGTTTCCCGATTCCGCGGTCCTTGAGCAGTTTAACGAAATTCTGACGGCGGGCAATGATCCCGGGAAGCTTTTTCAGCTGGGCGCGTCCAATCGCCGCATGAAGCTCGTCCATGTTGCAGTTGAGCGAGGGCCATACGTTGGTCTGTCCCGGGAGATTGAACGGCTTGCCCCGGTCCGCGGCACGGCGTTCCCGCCAGTAAAGTTCGTCTTCGCTGCAGACGACCGCGCCGCCCTGTCCCCCCGTGCAGAAATGTTTTCCGAACATCAGAGAGAAACTGCCGTAGGTTCCGAACGTGCCGACGTATTTTCCATGAAGCCGGGCGCCGTGGGACTGGGCGCAGTCTTCGACCACAGGAAGGTTGTGCTTCTTCGCGACCTTAAGAATCCCCTCGATGTCAGCCGGTTCGCCGCCGATGTGTGCCACGACAATCGCCTTCGTGAGCGGCGTAATGCGCGCTTCAACCTGGGCCGCTCCGGTATTGTAGGCTCCCGGAACAGAATCGGCCACGACCGGAATGCAGTTCAGCATGACAATCGGCATGATTCCGCCCGGGTCCGTCACAGGACTTACGATCACTTCCGAAAACGGAGGCAGATCCAGCGAGCGCAGCGCCACAAACACGGCATTGCTCCCCGAGTTGACGCCGTCGGCATACTTCACGCCGAGAAACGCGGCGAACTCTTTGCCGAACGCTTCTTCTTCCGGTCCGTTGTACCCGAATGCGTTGCCCGAACGGATTGATTCATCGAACAGCCGATCCGCAGCAGCTTTTTCTTCTTTGCCGAAGTGAAAGCGTCCTTTCAGAGTGAAATTGACCGCTTTCGTTCCACCGTCGATTGCCAGTTTTTCCATTTTCCGTTTCCCTTTTATTGAAAGTTTGGAGTTCAAAAGTTTTACTGAATTTTCACCGGTTTTCCGGTCCGGGCGGATTCATAGACGGCGCATACGAGCTTCACGGCGCGAAGGCCTTCCTCTCCGGTTGTTTTGATCACGCCGCGCCCGAGAATTGCTTCATTGAATTCGAGAAGCTGGCGTCGATGACATTCACAGGTCATGGCGTCGGGCCTTCCTGCACCGCCGGACGTGCCTTCCGCCGCGGAGAATTCCATGCGGATTTTCTCGTCTTCGGGCGTCTCTTCCGCAAAACGCCAGCGGTCGATCCGGTCGCCGTCGAGCACGATCGAACCGCGCGTTCCGGAAAGTTCGATTCTGCGGTCAAATCCCGGCGCGCACGCGGTGCTGGCCTCCAGATAGCCGGTGGAGCCGTTCCTGAATGCAAGAAACGCGCTCGCCGTGTCCTCGACCTCAATTTTCGTGTGAAGACGGCGCGAAGTCCGGGCATAGACCTCATCAACGTCCCCGTTGAAAAACAGCAGAAGATCCACGGTATGGATTCCCTGATTCATCAGCGCGCCGCCGCCGTCGAGCGCTTTCGTCCCGTGCCAGCCGCTGTAATATTCCGGCGCGCGGTACCAGCGTCCCGAAGCTCCGGCAAGGACCGGGGTCCCGAGCTTCCCGGAAAGCACAGCCTCGCGGATCCGCGCCGCCGCCCGGCCGTACCGCGAAGGAAATGCAGCCGACAGCAGCACACGGTTCGAACGGCAGGACTCAATGATCGAAGACGCAGCCTCCACCGTGATGTCCAGCGGCTTTTCACAGAAGATATGCTTCCCCGCGCCGGCCATCGGCACAGCCACTTTGGCATGCGTGCCGCTCGGCGTTGCTATGGTGACAGCCTGAATTTCGGACGATTTCATCATTTCGTCATATGTCATGGCGCGGCAGTGATATTTTTCAGCAAACACCCTGGCGCGTTCCGGCACGGTGTCGCATACACCGGTCAGGACGGAGTCCGGGATCAGGGCAAGCGCCTGCGCGTGATAAGCCGCCACCATGCCGGTTCCGATGATGCCATAGCTGACTTTCTTCATTGTTACCTTCCCGTCTGTCCTGAATAACAGACCAATGGTTAATTATTATCCAATGGTTAATTATAGCATAAGATGCAGAAAAAACAAGGGCTGATCGAAAAAAAGTTCATGGAGTTCCCGCGAACCAGGTTCGGTATTCTGAAAATTGGAAACAGGGGGGCTCGCTGTTACTTTTTAACATGGAATGGTCATCAAATTCAGGATAAAAGCTGGAAATACGGCATAGCTATCCTATATTATCCACAAACAATCAAGGACACATTTCATGAAGACGCCTCATTTCCTCAATGTCGTACCGTTTTTTCCTGATGATGTTCCGTATATGGCGGAAGAACTCCGCCGGGTATGGCGAGAGACCGGACTCGACAGTCCGGCGATCTGCATCAGTCTCCATCCGGAGGGGACTCCGGCAAAAGCCAAGGCGGAACGATACATCGCCGCATTTGCGGCTCTCATGAAGGAGATGAAATCGACTCCGGAAATTCATGCAGGTGTGCTGATCCAGAGCACGCTCGGACACGGCTGGAGCGGAAGCGTCCCCCTGACCCGCGAATCATGGACTCACATCGTCGACATCGACGGAGTCGAATCCTCGCGGATGTGCCATCTGGACGCCGGATTCAGGAAATACATCACGGATTCGGTGCGTGCGCTTGCGGCGCTCGGTCCGGCGTTCTTCCTTGTGGACGATGATTTCGGCTCGCGCTGGAACGAATGTTACTGTCCGCTCCATGTGGCCGAATTCAGCAGAGGGCTCGAAAAGCCGTTCACGCGGGAGGAACTCGCCGCGCTGGTCCGGAAAGGCGACCCTGCCGATCCGCTGTATCAGAAATTCGAAAAGATACGCATGGATTCGCAGGTGAATCTTGCAAAGGAAATACGCGCGGCGATCGACTCTGCAGATCCGTCGATCCGGTGCGGCATGTGCTGTCCCTGGACTTCCCACAAGTATGTGATTGAAACGACTCTGGCACTCGCAGGAAATACTGAACCGTTCCTGCGCGTTGCCAATGCAATCTATCTCGGAGGGAACCCGCGCGACATCATCCCGTCGACGAAGCGCGCTGCCGTCAGAATCAATATGGCAAAAGGAAAAATCACCGACCTGCTTGATGAATCGGACACCTTTCCGCAGTCGTATTTCAGTGAAAGCGCAACGGCTCTGAACTCGCATATTGCGACCGGTCTGCTGTTCGGACTCAACGGCGGCAAGCTATGGATCACGAACTTCGCCTGCAAAGATCCGCATTCCGGATACAAATACGAACGGATTATCGCCAGGAACAGGATGTTTTATCAGGGACTTCTGAACCTTCTTGACGGGGTGAAATGGCAGGGACCCGTTTCGCCGCTCTTCGACTGGCACAGAAACTATCATACCATGCGGCAGGGACTGTGTTTTGAATTCCAAGACTGGAACGAACTGTTCCTTCATCGCTTCGGAATCCCGGCCGATTACCGCGAAACCCATGAAAAATGCTCCAGAATGCTGACGGGCGACCTCTGCGATCCGTTCAGCGACTCCGAAATCACAGAATTCTTCAAGGGAAATCTCCTGCTCGACAGCGAATCCGTCAGAAAGCTGGAATCGCGCGGATTTTCCGCCCTCATGGGCGTAAAAACGGGGGAAAACCCGGAATTTTTCTTTACCAGAGAAAAAAGCCTGAAATCCGGCATCGAATCCGCGCTCATGTGGCAAAAAGAATGTGTCGAGCTGATTCCGCTCAAAGGCGCAGTCCGGGGATCGGAACTCTATGACATAGCGACGCTCAAAACAGGCTCAAAAGCCGCCGGCCCGGGAATGGTCTTCTTCACGAATAAATACGGCGGACGAGTCTGCTGCCTTGCGTGGAACGCCGGAATCCCGACTCACAAGTCGATGCGGAACGAACGCAGAACGCTTCTCATCGAGGCCCTTGACTTCGTCTGCGGCGGAATGGAGCTGATCCTTGACGTCGATCAGGATGTCATGGCGCGCTGCGGCGTGCTTCCGGACGGGCGGACCGTGCTTTCCGTACTGAACCTGAACCTCGATCCGCTCGAGGGAGTATCCGCAAGGACCGAGCGCAAATTCACAACGGCGCACAGGCTCTGTCATGACGGACATTTCACGCGTCTGGAACTTCTGAAAACCAAACGCGGCTTTTCCATCAGCGAAACGCTCGGAACCCTTGAACCGGCAGTCTACATCCTGGAATAATGAAAAGTCCGGATCCGCCTGAGAAAAGACGGATTCCGAAACCGCTTTTCATTCAGACAGCCGTCAGGCTGACAAGCAGCGAGCGCACCGCGTCCAGAGTGAGCGGCTTCAGAATCACGCCGGAAAACATCGAAATGTCAAAATTTCTGGAATTTTCGACATCCGCGGTCACAGCAACGATGGGAATCTTGGAATTGCCCGCGCGAATGGTTCTTGCCAGTTCGGAACCGTTCATCACGGGCATCCAGAGGTCGGTCATGACGGCGTCAAAGACCGAAGCGCTGAACTTCTTCAGCGCTTCCGCACCGGAACCGGCGCTCACGCAGTCGACTCCGAATCGGTGAAGCATGGCATTCAGCAGAACAAGATTCACCGGGACATCATCCACAATCAAGATCCGCAAAGTGCGTTTCGGATTCATTATGGATCTCTCCTTTCCGGGAAAAACGATCGAGCAATTCTGCCGTCTGCCCGCCAATTCAGTGATTTTTCAGGAATGCAGGAATTCCCGGGCTGGAAGTCACAGATTCCAGCAAAGAAGACATTGTCAGTCCGGTCACAGAAAACAGACATCTGGAACATTCTCTCTCTCCGATTGAACACGTACTAATATAACAGAGGATAAAATAAAATCAATCGGGAAAAATCAAAAAAACAGGCTATGTTCTGCGCAATGACTGATTTTTAATGCATTGCCAATGGGCTGCTCGCCCCTTGAACCCTCGGCA
>CAZHPP010000076.1:0-11581 GCA_964534535.1 uncultured Victivallales bacterium
CAGCATTCCCGGCTTTGCCGCATACTCCCTTCCGGCGAAGACGAACCGATAGTTTCCGGAAAGCGAAAGCATGATCTCCTGATGAGGATGCCGTTCGGTCCGGTGGCATTTCGGAAAGGACACAGGAGGCTCCCCCGAATCCAGAATGCATTTCCACCGGTCCGGATGCAGCAGAATTTCGGCGATTTCCTGCGATGAAAAGATGTTTTTCGGCATTTTTTTCCGAACCTCCAGAAAACTCTGAAACACTGTTTTAACAATACACGCGGAAAATGAAAAATCAATTCCAGAGACCGATTCCGGGTTCACTTTCCGGAAAGCAGGGCGGACGCGTGCTTTTCAGCGGCCTTCCCTCCGCCGAGCATCCGGGCGATCTCGGCCGTGCGCGCCCGGCCCGTCACCACGCGGATCAGCGAACGGGAACTGCTGCCGTCCGTGGTCTTCTCCACCACAATGTGGTGTCCCGCCTTCGAGGCGACCTGCGCCAGATGCGAAATGGAAATGATCTGCTTGGACTTCGCCAGCAGGGCCAGTTCGTCCGCCACGGCGACCGCCGTTTCACCGCCGATGTTGGCATCGATCTCGTCGAACACCATGGTCGGAATGCGGTCGGCGTCGGCAAGCACGGTCTTGAGGGCGAGCATCACGCGGCTCATTTCGCCGCTGCTGGCGACGGCGCGGAGCGGCTGGCGCGGCACGCCCGGGTTGGCGGAAAACAGGAACTCGATGCGGTCGGCTCCGCCCGGGCCGGGCTCGGAATCGGAAAATTCCATGCCGAATGCGGCATGCGGGAGTCCGAGCTTGGCAAGCTCCTCTGCGAGTTTTGCGGAAAGATCGTCCGCGGCGGCGCGCCGCTTCCCGGAAAGGTTCATGCAGAGCGTGCGGTGAGCGGCGCGGGCGCGGTCTTCTGCGGATTCGAGTTCCTCCCTGCGGCGCGAAGAATTTTCAAACGAATCGAGGCGGTTCTTCGAATCGGAAAGATGCCGGAAGACCTCTTCCAGAGAAGGCCCGAAACGCCGCTTGAGGTTCTGGAGGGCCGTCATGCGGTCTTCGAGCGCGGCAAACTCGGCAGGGTCCAGCTCCACGGCCGACGCATGGTCCGAAACGGCCCGGGAAAGCTCCGTCACCGCATCGTGGAGCGCCCCGCATTTCGCGGCGGCCGACTCCGCAAACACGGGATCGACCCGTTCCAGCGCGTCGAAATCGCGCTTGAGCGCGGAGATGCGGTCGTCGAGCGAATCTTCGGAATCGGTCAGCGCGGACACGGCCTTCTGCGCCGTCTCGAGGATGTCGCGCGAATTGGCGGCGGCGGAATGTCTGGATTCGAGTTCGGAATCTTCGGCGGGCTTCGGGTCGACTTTTTCGATTTCGTCGATTTCGGCGCGGAGACGTTCGGCCTCCTCCGGCGAAGGCATGGATTCCAGAAAGCGCTGTTTTTCGGCGGAAGCGTTTCTGAAGAAGGTCCAGGCGGCGCGGCAGTCCTCCAGCAGGGCGGAGTTCCCGGCGAAGCGGTCGAGCGCGGCGGCCTGCTCGGAAACATCCAGCAGCCCGTGCGTCTCGCCGGAAGCATGAATGTCCGCCAGAATCGCGCCGAGGGAGGAAAGAAGTTTTGCATTGGCGGGGGAGCCGTTCACGAAATTGCGCGCGCCGGAAGGCGTGAACACGCGGCGGGCCAGCAGGGCGGAATCGGAGCACGGCTCAATCCCCGCGGAATCAAGGAGTTCCGCGACGGCGGAAGCGGACTCCGGGCCGATGGCGAACTCGCCGGAGATTTCGCAGCGGGTTTCGCCGGTCCGGACGGAGCTTTTGTCGAAGCGTCCGCCGAGGAGCAGTTCGAGTCCGCTCATGAAGACGGATTTTCCGGCGCCGGTTTCGCCGGTCACGGCATTGAACCCGACGGCGAACTCGACATCGGCATCGGGGATGAGCGCGAGGTTTCGGATATGGAGCCACTTGAGCATGGTGCGCCCGTCACATTTCGTGCTCGAACCCGTGGGTTTTGAGCTTCATGGAAAGGAGAGCGTAGCCGCCGGCGATGACTTCGCGCTGGACCATCACGTCCTGCGGAACCTTCAGACAGATGTTGGCAAAGTTCCAGAAAGCCTTCACGCCGCTTTCGATCAGCTGATCGACCACGCGCTGGGCCTGTTCGGAAGAAACGCAGATGATGGCGAAGGAGGGTTTCTGGCGGCGGATGATCCGGGGAATGTCGGCGGCGTCCAGCACCTCGTGCCCGTGGACAAATGTGCCGATCTTGAGCGGATCGGCGTCGAAGACCGCGGTGATCGTCATGCCGTATTCGGCGAATTCCTCGTAGCCGAGCAGCGCGCTGCCGAGGGAGCCGGCTCCGACGAGGCAGGCTTTTTTCCGGCGGTTCCAGCCGAGGAAGGTGCGGATCGCCTCGATGAGTTCGGCGGTCTTGTATCCGACTCCGGGGAATCCCTTGAGTCCGGTGAGTTCGAAGTCCTTGCGGACGATGATGGGGTCGAGGTCGATATAGTCGGCGAGCTTGGAAGTCGAAGCGAACTGTTCGCCGGCTTCGCGCATGAGCATGAGCTTGTGCAAATAGGTCGGCATCCGTCGGATGGCCGGCGTATTCTGAACTTTATGTTTTCCCATTCCGCTCCTCCTCGTAATTCCGGTTACTATATCCCGGAACCCGCGATTTTCAAGCAGGCGGAGCGGAATTTTTATCCGTCGCTCCGCATCGGGAAATGCGCGGCGGCAGTGCGGCCGCGCATGCCGGCCGCATCAGCGCGCCCAGCGGAGAACGAGCGGAGCGCCGGGAACGACTTCGACCGGTTCGAAGACAATTCCGTGTTCCGAACGCCGGAAGGAAAGTTCCTTTTTCCCGAGGAAGACCGCCTCCGGGATCCGGCCGAGGCGGAGTTCCTTCAGGCGGAAAGAGCCGGAACAGACCTCCAGCACGCCGCGCCGCGATGTCTCGGCATAATTTCCCCAGGCGGTTCCGAGCGTCCAGAACGTATTGTTCGTGCGGCGCGGAAGCCTGAAATGGAACCCGAGCATCCCGTTCCCGGAATCGAACTCGAAACCGCTGAACGCGGCCAGCAGCCCGAACGACGCCATGCTGCGGGCGTAATTGCTGCCGCATTCGAACTCGTTCCATGGATTGCGCCGGAAGCCGTCGAAACGCGCCCGGAGCGCATGAATCACCTTCATGGCCTCGCTGACCATGCCGCTCATGACCAGACGGCAGGCGAATGCCCATTCGAAGCCGGTCATCGTCTCCGAGTTGTAGCAGAGCGGAATATCCGGGGTGTTTCCGTGCGGCCAGGTACACATGCGGACTCCGCCCTCGCCGCCGAGGCTGAAGCACCGCCAGCAGTTCCATTCGTCCCGCATGCTTTCCTTGAAATTATTCCGGAAGACCGATTCCAAATCTTTTTTCACGAGTTCCGCGGGGAAAACTTCGCCGATTCCGTAAAGCAGGCCGTACCACTGCGCGAGCGTGGAATCAATTTCGCATCCGTCCCCGATCTGATATTTGATCTCGCCTCGTTCCTCGCTCCAGTAGGCGTCCGCGTCGAGTCCTGATTTTTTAAGAATGCTCCGGTCCTTCAGGTCGATCTTCTGGATGAAATATTCTCCGTTGAAAAGATCCTCCGACGCGCGTTTGCGGCCTTTGCGGAAGAGCGCCCTGCAGGTTCCGGCGAACGCAGGGTCGCCCGCGGCCTCCGCCATTTCGGACATTGCCAGCAGCGCGCCGAGATAATGTCCGGTGAGCCAGGCATTCGGGCCGAACAGTTCGATGTCGAGCGTGTTGTGCTGGCGTCCGGTGAGAATTCCGGAACGGTCGGGGTCCCAGCGGTCGGGATTCTTTTCGCTCCAGGTGTATTCCATCATGCGTTTCAGGGAAGGATACCACTTCCGGAGCCAGTCCGCGCTGCCGCAGACTTTCCAGTCGCGGAAGAACTTCATGATGTCGCCGAACTGGCCGTCGGCGCACGGACGGAAGTTCTGGGCGGTCGCGTGAATTCCATAGGGACGGCTCAGGCGGAAATGCGCGCCGCCGTTTTCGTCGATGCTGTATTTGAGGTGGGATTCGCGCAGGGTGCGTTCCAGGTCGGGGAACAGGAAGGGCAGCGCCTGAGCGTAATTCCAGACATGGGTGCAGGAGCCGACGCAGGACCCCCAGCTCGCGCCGACGCCCTCCCAGCCGTAGAACGTGCCGTCTTCCAGCCGGAGACAGGTCGGCGATTTGAGCACGGCCAGGTTCGCCGTGACCGAAGCAAGGACTTCCGCGGGAAGGGTCGTCCGGTAAAGGGCGTCGTGGAACCTTCGGGTTTTCTCCCGGAGACAGGCATATCCGCGCAGTGCGTAATCGCCGGAGTCGCGGGAATCCTTCCACTGGGTCGCGTAATAGTTGCGCCAGCGGTTGGGAACGCCTTTTTCGACGGCGATTTTTTCGACATCTTCCCCCCAGCCGCGTTCGGGAACGCTCCAAGTGAGAATAAACCGGCGGACCGCCTTTGCGCCCGGTTTCAGGGTGAAATGAAAAGCGGCGAGCCCGGTTTCCGGGCACGGACTCTCCGGCACGGGATACGTCCGGTTTTTGAATTCTCCGCCGCGGAGTACGTCGGCGCGGTAGACCTCAAGCGCGTCGAACCAGCCTCCGCGGAAGAACGACTCCTGCCCGGAAATTTGGGAGTCCGTATCGACAAGAGTCAGGGAAAGATCGCCCTTCCCGTCACCCGAAAAGGCTGTGAGCCGGGAACCGTTCCATTCATTGCGGCGGCAGGCGTTCAGCGGCCCCCAGTGATTGCTCAGCACGCCGATCACAGTGAAATCGATTGCGGTCTTCGCCGTGTTCTCCAGCGTGACTTCAAAGAAGGCCGCCGGAAGGCTGGAATCGCGGGAACTCCCGGGAATGAACACGCTCCACGCGTCGAGCGTCACAGCGGCCGGAAACTTTTCCCCGCCGAATCTGATCTGCGCGAACGGATACTCCCCGCGGAACGAGCATTCGCGGAAATGCGGAAACCCGGCCAGGTCGGCGGAATCCGGGCCGAAGCCGAAGCTGGAACGGCCGTTTTTCGAGTCCATGAACTCTCCCGAATACGGCGGGACCAGGCCGCCGTTCAGGACGCGGAAGTCCAGGACCTTTCCATCCTTTTCCGCGCGGACGGCGAAATGGCTGAATCCGTTGCGGCTGCCCTTGGCCGGGCGGTTGAAGATTTCCCAGTCGACGAGCGCGCCGTTTCCGGCGAGTCCGATGCATCCGGAGCCGATTCCTCCTAGAGGGAATGAGATCTGAGCCCTTCTGTTTCCGCGGTAAATCATAAAAACTCTCCCTGTAAAAATCCGTTTCTGTTTTTTGTATATTTAGCATGGAAAAGGAAAAAGAAAATGGACAAACACGGAAAAAGCATGGATGTTTGCGGATTTCCGTTCCGTCCGATCCGCATGCGGGATTCCGCAATAATATCATACTTTTCGCAAGTTTGAGATATTTCTTTTTTTGCGGAACCTGCTATAATAACGGCAAGGAGACATGAAAGGAGTATTGCAGAAATGAAGGAACTGATGTTTTTCGACGCGAACTGCGGCATCGGCAACACGATCATCGGGCCGCGGCCGGACGTCCGGGAACTGCTGCAGGATATGGATTTCTACGGCATCGACCGCGCGCTCGTCCGCCACAACAACCTCGCATGGGGAATCATCCAGACCAACGACTCCATTGCGGAGATGCTGAAGGAGGACAAGGCAAAACGCCTCACGGGAGTCTGGTGCATTCTGCCGGAACAGTGCGACGAGATTCCGAAGCCGGACAAGTTCTTCTCCCTCATGAAGAAGCACCGGATCGGCGCAATCACGCTCGACCCGTTCAACCACCGCTATGTGGCGTGCCGCCTGACGCTCGGAAAAATTCTGGACGCCGCCGCGGAACGCCGCGTGCCCGTCCTCCTGAACGCCTACGCCGGAAAGTGGCAGGAACTCTACAACTTTCTGGAAATGTTCCCGAAGATCACGAGCATCTATACCGAAGCGTGGGGAAAATGGGGAATCGACCGCCAGATCCGCCCGCTCCTCGAAACCTATGAAAACTTCTATTTCGGCACGGCCGGCTACTGGGTTCCGGGCGGACTCGCCGACATGGCGGGAAAATACGGTGCGGAACGCATCATTTTCGGCAGCGGCTACCCCGGCTACAACCAGGGCAACGGCATGCTTCAGCTCAAACAGTCCGGCCTCGATGCGAAATCCATCGCGAAGATCGCCGGGAAAAATCTTGAAAAACTTCTGAAAGGAGCTCAGATATGACAACTCCCATCTGGCAGGTCAGGGGCTCGCTCGCCGAACAATACTGGAACAGGGGCGACTTCGGAATCCCCGTCTGCGACATGCACGGACACATGGGGCCGCATCCGGCCATCTACTTCAAACGCGCCAATGCCCCCGAAATGGTCGAACACCTGAAACGCGCCGGAATCCGCCGGCTCGTGTTCACGCACCACGACGTGCTGTGGGGAACCATGCGCAACGAACAGGCCTGCGCCATCGCGGAAAAATATCCGGAAGTCCTCCGCACCTACTTCGGAATCAATCCGAACTTTCCGGAACACATCCGCGAAGACCTGAAGCTCTTCGACAAATGGAGCCATGTGGCGATCGGGCTCAAATTCCTCCCCGACTATCACGGAATTTCCATCCTCGACAAACGCAACGAGGAGGCGCTCGAATTCGCCAACGGACGGAAGCTCCCCGTGCTCGTGCACACCTGGGGCGGCAGCCCGAACGACGGCGCGGACACCATGCTGAAGGCCGTGCAGAAATATCCGGAAATCCGCTTTTTCCTTGCTCACTGCTGCTACGGCGAATGGGAGAAAGCGGCGCGCTGCGTGAAGGAATCCGCCGGAAACGTCTGGCTCGAACTGACCGCCGTCCCGGGCGACCGCGGCCGGATCGAAAAGCTCGTGAAGCTCGTCGGAAGCAAGCGAATCCTCTTCGGGACCGACATGCCGTGGTTCGATGAATTTCAGGCCATCGGCGGCGTCGTCTCCGCACGGATCACCGAGGACGAGAAACTCGACATTCTTTACCGGAATGCCGTTTCCATCCTCGGGAAAAACTTCATCAGGAACTGAACTCTGCATGAAAAGCGGGAAAATACAGCCGCCCTCCCCCGCAAAGGATGGCGGCGAATGGAAAAAAGGCGCGCTCCACACCCATACGCTCTGGTCCGACGGACGGAGTCTGCCGGAAATCGCGCTCCGGACCTACCGTGAGCTCGGATATGACTTCGTCTGTCTCTCGGACCACAACGTGTTTCAGGAGGACCCGCAGGTGTGGCGCACCGTCGAACCGGAGGAAGGACCATGGCCTCCTTCGCTTTCCCGGCGCGAATACGAACGCTCCAGGGCCATGCTTCCCGGCGGCCTGGATGAAAAAACGGTCAGCTTCAAGACCTTCGTCCGTCTGCGGACCTTCCGCGAGCTCAGGAAGATGTTCGCAGAGCCGGGACGCTTTCTGCTGATCCCGGGCGAAGAGATCACCGTCATGGGCCTCCGGTTCTCCGGCGATGAAATACGGGACATTCACCTGAACGTTTTCAACCTCGAAAAGCAGTTTCCGCCGCTCTCCGGCAAAAGCGCGGAAGAGACGATCGGACTCAATCTTCAGGCATGCCGCAATGCGGCGGCGCACACAAGGCATCCCTCGTTTTCCATGCTGAACCATCCCTTCTGGCGGCAGTGGGACATCCTGCCGGAAGACGCTCTCGCATTCCCGGAACTTTCCGTCGTCGAGATCTGCAACTGCGGCTCCGAAGGAAAGACTCCCGGCGGCCCCGTCAGCCCGGAACAGTTCTGGGACATTCTTCTGGCGCACCGTCTGGAAGCCGGACAGGGCGTGATCTATGCTTCCGCAGGCGATGACGCGCACTATTACGATCCGGAGCGCCGGCACGTTTCCGCAGCCTGCGACACGGCATGGGTCATGGTGCGCTGTCCGGGAAAATTCACGGCCGGTTCCATCGCGGAAGCCGTGCTGCGCGGAGACTTCTATCCCACCTGCGGCGTGACGTTCGATTCGGTTGAATTCGATTCCTGTTCCGGGACACTGCACGTCAAGGCGGAAGAAGGCAGTTCCTGCCGCATTGACTTCATCACCACGAAACGCGGGTTCGACCGGACCGTCGCAAGGAAATATTACCCGAACGAAAACAAACGTCTTTCCAGGACGCTGCCCTCGTATTCGCCGGAAATCGGACGGATTGTCAAGTCCGTGAACGGCCCCGAAGGTTCGTACGCCATGGCGCCCGACGACCTTTACGTCCGCGCCGTCGCCGTGTCGGACCGTCCCGGCAGGATTCAGACTCCGTTCTATCCGGAAACGGAACGCGCATGGACCCAGCCGTATGCGGCGGTGAAACGGTAAAAGCCGCTTCAGGATTTTCATGTTCCCGGGCGGGAAATGCCGCTGGATTCTGCCCGAACGATCTTCTCCTGATTCGCGAATGTCCGCAAACGCGGATGCACGGCATTCCGGCGGTCCGCGCCGAACGCACAGGAGCCGGGAACGTGCATTCTTCTGCGGCGCCCTCTGCGCAGCGCAATGCAGTTCGGCTGATTCCGCCTGTTCATTTTTACGAAAAAAATGTAAGAATCGGGCTTGCTTTCCCTGAAATTCCGTGCTAGATTATCCAGTTCAGAACAATCACGGAGAATTTTTCAACATGGAAAACAGGAACGGAGCACTTCTCATCGGAGGAATTCCGGTGGAAAAACTGGCGGCCCGATTCGGCACGCCGCTCTACGTTTATGACGAAGAGAAAATCAGGAACAATTACAGGAAGGTCTTCACAACCTTCAAGAAATATTACTCCGACTTCCGGATGTTCTACGCAGTGAAGGCGTGCAACAACCCCGCGATTGTAAATATTCTGCGTCAGGAAGGCGCCGGCGCCGACTGCGCCAGCGTGAACGAAATCCTGCTCGCGAAAAGCGTGGGCCTTTCCGGCGAAAACGTGATGTTCAGCGGGAACTTCCTTTCCGACGCCGACATCCGCCAGGGACTCGAAAGCGGCGTGATCTTCAATCTGGACGACATTTCGATTCTGCCGCGCCTGCTGAAGTTCGGAACGCCGGAAATGGTCTCGTTCCGCGTGAACCCCGGCTACGGCAAAAGCAACGTCGGAGAATATGTGACGAACGCCGGTCCCAACGCGAAGTTCGGAATCCATCCGGACAAGGTGATGGAGGCCTACCGCATGGCGAAGGAAGCCGGAATCCGGCGCTTCGGCGCCCACATGATGACCGGTTCCTGCATCACGGATGCGGAATACTTCCCGTTCGTGACGGGCCTGCTGATGGACATCATCGGGAAAGTCTCCCGCGAACTGAAGATCGACTTCGAATTTGTGGACCTCGGCGGCGGACTCGGAATTCCGTACCGTCCGGGCGAACCCTCGCTCGACCTGGAAAAAGCCGCGAAACTGACGGCGGACATGTTCCGGAAAAAAGCGAAGGAATACGGCATGAAGGCCCCCCAGCTGAAGCTGGAACCGGCCCGCTATTTCGTGGGCAACGCCGGATGGATCATCGGAAAAGTGCATTCGATCAAGGATTCGTACCGGAGAATCGCGGGAACGGACATCGGAATGAACGTGCTGGCGCGTCCCGCGCTCTACGGAGCGTATCATCATATTTATGTGAACGGCAAGGAAGACCATCCCCGGAAACCGGTGGGCATGAGCGGCCAGCTCTGCGAAAACACGGACTTCTGGGTGAAGGACCGCGAACTTGCGGCCGACCTTGCGGAAGGCGACCTTGTTGTGGTGGAAAATGCCGGGGCCTACGGGTTCGGCATGAGCTACCAGTACAACGGGCGGCTCCGCGCGGCGGAAGTCCTTGTCGACAAGGGGGAAGCGTTTCTGATCCGGGATCGGGAGACGTTCGAGGACATGGTCCGTCATACGCATGTTCCGGAACGTTTGAAATCTTGAAAAATCCGCAAGAAGGGTTACATTATACAGGAAAACCATTTACCGGAGAATGAATATGATAGCTCAAAAGCTGGCGCGCTTTTTTTCAAGCGATATCGGAATCGACCTTGGAACGGCGAACTGTCTTGTCTACGTAAAAGACAAGGGGATTGTGCTGGAGGAACCTTCGGTAGTGGCCATTGACCGCGAAACCCATGCGGTGATGGCGGTCGGCGTGGAAGCCAAGCGCATGATCGGCAGAACGAACGAAAACATCCAGGCCCTGCGCCCGATGCGCTACGGCGTGATCGCCGATTTCGACACGACCGAAGCCATGCTCCGCCATTTCATCCAGAAGGCCAAGACATTCCTTTCGCCGCGGGAGCGCCTGATCGACCCGCGCGTGGTGATTGCGGTGCCTTCGGGAATCACTCCGGTCGAACGGCGCGCGGTCATGGATTCCGCGGAACGCGCGGGCGCCGGCGAAATTTCGCTCATCAGCGAACCCATGGCCAGCGCGATCGGCGTGGGGCTCCCTGTGCACGAACCGACCGGAAGCATGATCGTGGATATCGGCGGCGGCACCACGGAAGTCGCCATCATCTCGCTCGGCGGAATCGTGGATTCCAAGAGCATCCGCGTGGGCGGCGATGAAATGGACGCCGCGATCTGTCAGCTCCTCAAGCAGAATTTCAACCTGAACATCGGCCCGCGGACGGCCGAAGACATCAAGATCGGAATCGGCAGCGCGTACCCGCCGGAAAACGGCGAGGAAACCGCAATGGAAGTCAAGGGACTCGACCAGGTCTCCAGACTCCCCAAGACCGTCCGGATCACGTCCAAGGAAATCCGCGAGGCGCTTTCGGTCCCCGTGACCAGCATCGTGGAAACGGTCCGCAACACCCTGGAATGCTGTCCGCCGGAACTGGCGGGCGACCTGATCGACCGCGGGATCATGCTGGCGGGCGGCGGTTCCCTGCTGAAGGGCCTGGACAAGCTGATTTCGGAGGAAATGAACCTGCCGGTCTTCCTTTCGGAAGATCCGCTGCGCGCCGTCGCGAACGGCACCGGAATCGTGCTGCAGAACCTCGACCAGATTCAGCTCAAGGGCAAAAGTCTTTCAAAACAGTAAGGAACTTCCGCGCCGTTGCGCGGTGAAATAAAAACTCTCATCAACTGGAGGCAGAATTTTATGTCCGGTCATAGCAAATGGGCAAACATCAAGCACAAGAAGGGGGCGGCCGACGCGAAAAAGGGCCGCATCTTCTCGAAGATCGCCAAGGAAATCATGGTCTGCGTCAAGCAGAGCGGCAAGGAACCGGACTCCAATCCGAGACTCAGGCTCGCCCTCGCTGAAGCGCGCGCTTCCAACATGCCGCGCGACAACATCGATCGCGCCATCAAGAAAGGCGCCGGCGAACTCGGCGACGTCGTCTTCGAGGAAATCACCTACGAAGGCTACGGCCCCGCGGGCACCGCGCTGATCGTGGAATGCCTCACAGACAACAGGAACCGCACGCTCGGCGACGTCCGCATGGCGTTCGACCGCAACGGCGGAAACCTCGGCGCGGCCGGAAGCGTGGCCTGGATGTTCCAGAGAAAATGCCACTTCACCGTCGAAGGCGAGAAAGCCAC